>NZ_JBPFDS010000001.1:524491-626869 GCF_059415065.1 Sporosarcina sp. SAFN-010
ACGCCTCCGTCTTTATTGAATGATCCATCTTCGTTTACATTGAGGTGTTCATCCACTACTCCGACATGCGTGTCTTCTAGAATTGGATCGTCGTCAACAGTTACTTCAACTACCGACTGGCCCAATTGAGCAGATCCATCTTCATCTGTTTCTACTTGTTTTTCAGCAACCCCTACATGGGTATCTCCAAGTAGTTCAGATTCTTTTAAATCTGCTTGGACCACCCCGTTGTCAACTGTCGTTACGCCGTCTTTTTGACTGACGTCTTTTGAGACAACATTAGCAGTTGTTTCGCCAACTACAGGTAACTCTTCTGCTTGAACAGTTACGAGTGCAGCGCTTGACTCACTGCCTGTTTCATCCTGACTGGTTTTCTTGGTTGCAACGTCTGCTTGCACCGATTCCGTTAACGTGGTGTCCACTTTCAAAGTAGCAACTGCATGTGTTTCTGAAATCGATTCCTCGTTTTGCGTTTTCGTAACAGGAGCAACATCGACTTGGACATCGTCTACAAGGCCGTCATTCACTTGGACTTTCGCCAATGATTTTTCCTCTGATTCAGTTTGTTTCGGCAACTGAACAGAAACGTTACCCACAATTGGCAAGTTTTCCAATTGAATATTGAGTACTGACGTTTTCTCGTCCTGGTGACCCGTAGATTGTTCTCCTTCTTCCGCAAAACCAGCAGCAGGCATCGTTACCAATAGAGCACCAGCAAAAGCTGTCATTCCAACGTATTTCATCCAATTCATTTTCATAGTAATTTCTCTCCTTTTTTATCGTTTTTTAAATCATGTATAAAAAAGGAGTAGATTGGGGTGGTTGTCCTGGTGGTGCATGACTCCATTGAAGTGCTCCTAAAATATCTTCAAAATACCATTTTTGTCGAACGATTTCTGCTTTCATGAGCCAATCATCTGCGAGTACTGCACCAAAGGCACTCATTCCTGAAGTAATCGATATTCCAGTTACACTTATTGAAGATGATCCCGTTATGAGTTGGAAATCAGATATCCAAGAACTTCTGTCGGATGGCTTCAGCGGATGCGCATGGTTTGAAATGGTCTTCATCGACTCTCTCGTCGTCGAAGGCACTTCTGCCTGCCCATCATCCAGTACCGGCTTCCGCTCCATCGCAAACTGCTCGCCAATCGGTTTCGCACCTTGGATTGAATGGGAACTGGCGAGTTCTTTATCCTTATCTGCAGCCGTTTCTTTTGAAACTAAGGAATCCCCTTTATCTTTATCAGCTGCAAGGAATTGTTCTTCGCGCGGCTTTTCAGTCACGGCTGGTCGACTCGGCTGTTCCACTTGTTCTATTGATGGAGGTTCTTTGGGTAAATTCTGCCCCTTGGAAGGTTCTAGGTTAGGTTTCTCAATAGGCTTCCCCTCAGCTACCGGAGGTGTGTCCTTCACAGGTTCCTTCTTAAGAGGTTTCGAGACCGCATCTGCCACAGTTCCTGCCGTTTCATCGACTGTTTTCTTCACTTGCTCCGTTGCCTTATCGACAGTTTCCGTTGTTATATCAACAACAGGTGCCACGACAGGCACTTTCGGAAGTGGTTTTGTCACTTTCACAGTTTCGTTCGTTACAGTTTGCACGGTTTTGGTCGTTTGCTCCACTACCGGTACCGTCTTCTCCACAGTTTCTCCGACAAAATTCGTCGTACTTTCAACGACCGCTTTCACCGGCTTCTTCTGATTTGGATCAGCAACTATGTTCACTGTTTCAGTCGTGAAACCCACTGTACGTTCGCCAGTATTGCCTGTGAATTTAACCGTTTCTTCTACAAGGTTTCCTGTAGATTTCACAGTTTTATCCACTGTGTCATTCACTTGATTTAGTATTCCTCCAACAAGACCTCTCTTTGGTTTTTCCTCAGGCGAATCTTGAGGATTTTCATTTGCATAGCCAACACCTGGCATTACAAGTAAAAAAAGAATAGTACATAAGACTACTAAGAAGTTGCGCACATATTCACCTCCCTTGTCTTCATCGCAAAGGATTTCAAATAGTAAGAATCCTATTACTCCCGCTCTTACCCAGTTGTATATCTGATAAACCTATCATTTCTATTACATTTACATGAAAATGTGTCCCTATGCTGTTACATACAATAGAAATAATTTTGTACTACTCGGACTTTCCATCACACATCATTTCATCTGCCAATTTAACTATTAAAAAATAAAATGGAGACTTAAATTATATAGTTCATTACAACTGAACCTATGATACTATATAATTAACAATTTTTTCATACGACAGGAGGAATGATTTATGTTTTGCCCGCATTGTGGAACGCAAAATGATGAAGGTTCGAAGTTCTGTTCGAATTGTGGGAAGCCACTCAAAACAAAGAAACAAAATAGTTGGATGTTACCAGTTTTCCTAAGCTCCATGATTGTCTTAATCGGCTCAATCGCTGGAATCGGCTATATTGTAGATTGGAATTTCGGAAAGCTGCTGCATCTGTCAGATGATGCCCCACCTTTACCAATTAAAGAAGTAATTGTCGAAAAAGAGAAGCCATTGAAGCCAATCTCCTCACAACAAATTAAGACAAAGACTGTAAAACCTAATAAAGAAAAGACAGAAGTCATTAAAGAATCTCTGCCTCGTGTATTTACAATATTCACGCGCGACGGACTCGGCTCGGGCTTCCTATACAAGAAAGGCGGACTCATTGTAACGAACGCTCACGTCGTAGCGGGGTTCACAGATGTCGTCGTCCGGAACTCTGATGGAAAAGACGTAGCTGGAAAAGTCATTGGCATCTCAGACCGATATGATGTCGCGTTAATACGTGCGGATGCTTTCAGCAACTTGCCTCCTCTTTCTATAGAAAGCAAAGAAACACCGATTGGTACTGAAGTGATCGCACTTGGGAGCCCCCAAGGATTTGAAAACTCTGCTTCAGTCGGTTATTTGACTGGTTTGAACAGGGATATGGAACTGGGATTCGTGTATGAAAAGATTTATCAAATAGATGCACAAATCGATAAAGGGAGCAGCGGCGGTCCATTACTTGATGCTAAGACAGGTAGAGTTATTGGCATCAATTCGTTGCTGTACAAAGAAAATAATTTGTTCGGCTTCTCCATCCCGATGCATAGTGTGATTGGTCTCGTAGACCGTTGGGCAGCTTCTCCCATGAGTGAAACCGCCATAGCCTCATTGTTCGGTGTGTATGATACTTATATAGCTAGTCACGACTATGAAAGTGATATCGCTTACGATGATGAATACACGGATTTCTATGAAGTTGAGGAGGAAGATGAAGTTGTTTCCGATGACTATTATGATGAGGACTCGTCCTATGAAGGTGGATTTTTTGAAGATAACTTAATAGATTTCATGACGTCATTCCGGGAAGAATATGAAATGTCCATACAAGCGGGCGATTCTACTTTTCTTATGAGTTACTTACTACCCGGTGCTCCAACTACAAGTGAGTTCCAAACATTCATCCAGGAAGTGGCTTCGGACGGAAGGATCTATCAGTTCTACTCAACTGACATAACAGATATTGCTATTGAAGCAAACCAAGCACTCGTTACATTGGACCTTTCCTATTCGGTTTCAGATAGTGCCGGTGAAGAGAATTACATTGAAAAGACAAAGACGTATACCATTGTTATGGATGCGGAAGGGGACTACCAGATCAGCAACGTAGTTGATAAATAAACAAAAAAAGCAGGCGGGCAATCCATCTGCTTTTTGTCTTGACTTTATTTCATTTATCCACACGTTTCGCCATGACGATTAGCCGATGCTTGTTACTGTTCTGTGGATAACAGGTAACGAGAGACAGTTTTGAAATTCCGGGTTCTTCCGCAATTGCTTCCACTTCTTCTGGGAAGACGATGCGGGTTTCATACACTTCATAGGTTTGTGTTTCATCCACTGTTTCCAAATCGAATCGGCTGCCTGTTTTGAGTTCGTCCAACCGATTGAAAAACTGACCGAATACGTGTGACTGATGCCCCGCAATAGCGTAGCTCCCATCTTGAGTTCCCGGCTCATATTTACTCGGAATCGCACCAAACCCGCTGTCTAAAATACTAGGTGTTGCGCCATAGGACACCGGGGCATGGATATCAATTTGCGGAATGGAAAGTACACCAATCAGGTCGCCGATTTCCTTCTCTTGCACTTTTGTTGTCGCTGCCGCTTCGTCATTCTGCTTCTGAAATTCCTTATTGTTCGTTTTTTGAGGCTGTACTTCAGTCTCAGCTTCCGCTTTCAGATTAGCGAACGCATCCAACTGTTGTTTCCGTATATCTCCTGTCTGTTTCGTTCCAATAAATTGCCAGACGAGCAGACAAACACCTGCAAGGAGCAAAACGTTTCCGATCCATCGTACTGTCTTTTTCATTTCCTCTCCTCCCTTTACCTTCAATTACGTTTTTTTGATGAACCGATTCGCAGTCCAGCGCCTACTAGTAGGAAGCTATGCTCAACATCAGCATAGTTGACTGATTCGATGAATTTTTGTGAGTTACTGTATCAAATTCAATTTCCGTCTGGATGATTGGATTGTTTTACATACTAGCAATTTTCGCGGTAACTCCTGTTGTGTGAATCGGAAGACAGCGACTCCGGAGGAATAATCTAAGGTGGAAGCCCGCGCAGAGAACGCCAGCGACGAGGAGGCTGAAATCGATCCCCTCGGAAAGCGCCCCTCTGCATCGTTAAGCAACCGCCGAACATTCCCCTCTCCCTAAACAAATAGCTACAGAAACATTCCCTTAATTCTCCTCACCTAACCTATCTTTTTCACATTCAAATCGAAACTTTCTATTTTATATTTTCTTTTCAACTCCATCTTTTGATTTCTATTTCTTATAACTTGTAATGAAGTAACTATCTCCCACATGTTCTGTTGATTGAAGCGGAATGCGGCGACTCCTTAGGGCAAGCCCCTAGGAAAGCGTCCGCATGAAGCGCAAATCACCCCCGTCCCCTTTACACTTGCACAAAAAAACTCCCCCTTCACCAATCAGAATTGGCAAAGAAGGAGTTCGTTCACTACAACTTATTTCTGCATGCTAGCTGCATACGCATTAACATCTGAAATTGTTGGGCTTGTCATGTAGTGACCACCGTCAACTACAAGCAATTGGCCTGTCATGAATTTAGAATCATCTGAAGCCAAGAACAGAACTGTGTTACCGATATCTTCAGGCTCTCCGTGGTATGGAAGCGCATTATACTTCATGAAGATTTCGCGTACTTCTGCTGGCAAGTTATCTTTTGCAGCAGGAGTTAAGATTAACCCTGGTGCAATTGCGTTACAACGAATTTTGTCTTTTCCATATTGAGTTGCAATATAACGAGTCAAACCAGTTACAGCTGTCTTAGACGCGCCGTATGCCGAACGGATTGCGTCTCCAGCTACTGCAGCAGTTGACGCTGTGTTAATGATAGAACCTCCACCCGCTTTTTGCATGTGTGGAATTGCGTAACGAGCACCGATCAATACACTCTTCAAGTTCATGTTCATCAAACGATCCCACTCATCCAAGTCAAGGTTCACAACGTCCAGGTCTTTTTTAAGATTCGTTCCTCCAACGTTATTGAACATAACTGTTAGTGAACCATAAGTGTTTACTGTGAACTCAACCGCTTCTTTAATAGATTCTTCTTTTGTAGCATCCAAGAAGATTGCCGATGCTTCACCGCCGTTAGCTTTTATTTCTTCAGCAGCCGCTTTGGCACCTTCGATGTTGAAATCCCCGATAACCACTTTAGCGCCTTCTTTAGCGAGTAACTGTGCAGATGCAAGACCAATCCCAGATGCTCCACCTGTTACCAATGCGACTTTCTGATCGACTCTTCCCATTTATAAAATCTCCTTTTTGTGGTATGCAGACACAAGGGACTGTAACCTCTTAATTAATTTTCAACGTTGAATACTTTAACATGAAAATAGTTTAAATGTTACTGTTTCGCCCTTGTTTTCTGTGTCTTTTCCCTAACCATTTTAAGAAGTTTTTATGTGCTGTTTTGTTCACAATTGAGCACCGTTTTACTTTATCCCATACCTCTAAAAAAGTTGAAATCGCCCCCGAATTATTAAATATACTCCATATCAATAAATGCATACTTGGTTTTTTCCACTATTTTTAGCACGGTATAACGCGATATCTGCTTTGTGATAAAGCTTGCCGTACTCTGTTATCTTTCCACACGAACTTTCGGCTATGCCAATACTTAAAGTTAAAGGAATTGGGTCTCCACTTCGCTCGATTGAAAGGTTTGTTACTGCCTCAAGCATTTGTTGAGCTTTTTTGGATGCATCTTCAATAGAAATCCCTCTTAATATTGATACGAATTCATCTCCGCCAACTCTCCCTGTTTTGTCACTTCTGCGGAGCAGACCACTGCACTCGTGCGCAACACGGCGAATCACCTGATCACCAAATGGATGGCCATATGTGTCATTCAACGTCTTTAAATTATCAATATCAAAAGCAATACAAACCACATTCTCTTCAGATAGGGCAGCTTGATCCAACCATTCATTTGCAGTTTCCTCCAACGCTTTTCTATTAGATACTTCCGTTAAATAGTCGGTGTTTGCCTGTCTCTCTAGCTCTTGTAATTTCAAGTTCATTTCAAGCTTCATCGCTGAATTACAGCGTCCATTCGATGTATTTCTTCAAGAAGTTGGATATGTAAATTCTGAATTTCAAATCCTTTTTCAAAGTCATTTAGTTCACGATATAATTCGATTTGAGTTTCCTGAATTTCTTTTTGCTGCATATAATTTTTCGAACCTTTTGCACTTTCATCTGCGATTGCCAAACTTACCAGCGCTTCTTTTGATTGTTTCTGTAATCTTTGCAAATGGGCAAGCAGCCGATAACACTTTGTTTTTTCTCTCGCATAATCTTGCAAGACGGGATCTTGAACTGCTGTCTGCAGAAGTGAATTGGCTGTTTCAAAGTCAGACTTTCCTAGGTGAGCTTGCGCCATCGCCAGAATTGCTTTCATCACCAAAAAAGGGCAGTAGGGTTCAAGTTGTGCTGCAATGCTTGCCCCTTTTTCACCTACTCGCAATGCTTCTTCATATTTCCCCATCCGGCTCAGTACAGTACTTAATTCACTGCAATTTTCACTGACTAGATTAACCTTTTTTAGTTTCGCAGCCAGCTCAATACTATTTTCCAGTACTTTTTTAGCCTTCACATAGTTACCTGTGTACTCATAAAGCAAGAAGAAAATATGATTGGAATCCATTTCATCTTCTTTATCTCCATAGATTTCACACAGCATGGCATGCTTTTCAATATAGAAAAAAGCATCTTTAATATCACCAATCTTATAAAAACCAAGCGCAAAGTTCGCATAAGCATCCATTTGCAATTGCCTATCCTCTAAATCAGTTGCATATTGCAAAAGCTGATAACACCCTTCTATCATTTCTTTATATTTGCCTTGGTTTCGCAGTGTCTGTATGGATACTTGTAATTCCCGGATGTGTTCGCTCATCTTTATGTTCTCCTATACTGTTCTATTTATCCTTCATTATATACCCATAGTACCATGAAAATAAACATTTTCTGTTTTTTTATGGATATATAGTCATATTAAGTGTACATTTATAATACAGGACCTTTAACTTACTTAATTTACAGGTAGATTAATTCCATGTGTCCACCTATTTTCCAGCACAAAAAAGAAGGTGCATAAACAGCACCTTCTTTCATTAGATAGTTTTTGGTACGATTTGCTCTGCGATCGCTTTTTTCGACTGAATGATCTTAAGAGCATAGAAGATAGCGAGTGCTGCGACCACTAATAAACCGAGTGTCACAGAAAGGTGGTATCCTAACTGTAACCCTTCTGGTGCATACAGCCAATAGGTTGTGACGACACCACTCATGAACAAGGCCGGTATTCCAGCAATATAGTGCTGGCGTCCTTCCCGTAAAAGATAGGAGGTAGCAGTCCACAGCATGATCGCTGCGACGAATTGATTGGTCCCGCCTACATAACGCCATAAAAATGAATAGTCGATTGTTGACAAGTAAAACATCGGGACACCTAGAATCACAGTTGCGATCAAGATGACCGATCGCTTATCAGGATTGAACTTGGAAGCCGTGGCTTCTGTCAGCATCATGCGTGCTGAACGCAATGCCGTATCCCCTGTAGTGATTGGCAAGATGATGACACCGAGGATTGCCAAAATACCGCCAAACGTCCCTAAAAGCGTACTGGATATTTCGTTAACAGCACCAGCTGGTCCGCCAGCTGCTAATGCACTTTGCAGACCTCCCGTTCCTCCGAAAAATGTCATTCCTGCAGCTGCCCATATTAAAGCGATAACTCCTTCTCCAATCATAGCTCCATAGAAAATCTTACGCCCTTCCGACTCTTTCTTCATCGTTCTCGATACAATCGGACTTTGGGTTGAGTGAAAGCCTGAAATGGCGCCACATGAAATTGTCACCATTAAGAGTGGCCAGATTGGAAGTTCACCGGGATGCAGATTTTTGAACGTTAAATTGGGAATCTTAGCAGTTCCAAAAAGTAATGCCCCACCTATCGCAACTGCCATGATAATCAAGATCGCACCGAAAATCGGATAGATCCGTCCGATAATTCTATTGATAGGCAGAATTGCCGCTAATGCAAAGTAACCGAAAACAAGTACTAATGCCATCGTGAATGTGATTGGTGTTATCGAAGCGATCAGTTGAGCCGGGCCTGCTGTAAACGCTGCTGCCACTAACACCATTAAAACAATTGAGACGACACTCGTTACTTTGCGCACTATGCTCCCTAAGTATTCTCCAACTAACTTCGGAAATTGCGCCCCGCCATGTTTCAGCGAGAGCATTCCTGAGAAGTAGTCATGGACACCCCCAGCAAAGATACTTCCTAGGACAATCCATATGAATGCGACTGGTCCATAGAGAGCACCTGCAATTGCGCCGAAAATCGGCCCGAGTCCTGCAATATTCAAGAGTTGGATGAGCCATCCTCTCCACCAACTCATTGGTACATAGTCCATACCATCCGTCTTCGTGTAAGCCGGAGTTTTACGAGCATCATCCACTACAAAAATCTTTTCTACGACCTTGGAATACGCAAAATATCCTGCGAACAACAAAACGATTGCTGAAACAAATGTGAGCAATGTTATACCTCCTTGGTTTGGAATTGTATATTAGACTATTATAAATGTTCTGATTTTAAATTCAATACTTCATTTGAATTTAACCTTAATAGGTTGACCCTTCCATTAATTTTGCTGTATTGATGGCACTTGCTCCATGACACCTTGATTACAATTAGATGACATTTGTCCTTCCAGCTGTATCCGAGGTTTCTGCTCGTTCCTGCCCGGGTATTCAAACACTAACAACGAATCATTAGAATACTAGCAAACACACTCAACAGGAGGCGTTTAAAAATGGAGCAAGGCAAACGATTCATCGGGATGTTTCATACTGAGCCGGAACTATTAGCTAAGGTAGAAGAGTTAAAAGCAGAAGGATATGTAGACCATCAAATTTTTGTTATTGCTAAAAGTGAAGATAATGTGAAAATGTTGCAAAGTCGAACAGATGCCGAGATTCAAACGACTCATGAATCTTGGATGGATAAATTCATGGATTTCATGACAGGTGAAGATCGCGTTCGTAGTATGATGGATGACCTTGGATTTACTGAAGATGAGAAGGCAGGATTTTACCAAGACGTTAACAATGGCAGCATGTTGCTATACTTGGATGAAACGAACGACATGCCTGGACAGCATCAAGAGGTAGGAAAACAATTTGGCATCGGAGAGAATGTAGGCGATCCAAATCTTGGAGCAAACACATGGGTCGCACCTCCAGGTGACGGCGTCACGCGTGTGCCTGAACAGCCAGCATTCGGCGATACAACACCCCAACATACACAAGAGCGAGTGACACCAGTACACAAGCGTCCAATCGAGCGTTCTGAATTCAGCGTAGCAGCAGACGATACGATTTCCAACGGATTAGAAACGACTGATTTTGCTGGTGAACTGGGACGTGATCCTGAACAGGAACAGCGTCGCCAAGAGTTTCAAGACGCTGTGAATGGTAGCCCGGGTAGAGTTGCCGAAGAACTTGAAAGAGATTCACTTCTCTCCCGTAAAGAACGTAGAGAGAATGAACCTGTACAAGGTGATATCTTTGATGAACAGTTGAATAAACGAGACTACTAACAACACCTTTTCGTAAATCAAATTTAAACAGAGGCTTCCACTTAGCCTCTGTTTCTTTGTTTCAAAACACCTCTATACGTTAAGAGATTTGATTTTTCTTTATCGGAAATAAATGAAAGTCAAGGTCATTCCTTTTACCTAGTTTATATTATTCAAAAAAACTAGTTTGTCCTCTAATTAATTATTTAGAGATAATAATTCACTCAAAAACTAGTTCTATTAAGCCATTCTCCATTTGAATTATTGTACATTCCATGTCGAACAGTCAATCATGCTAGTACATTTGATATACAACGCGTATAATGGATAACAATTCATTACAGAAGTCCTAGGAGGAAAATAATTGAACTTATCAGCATCTGAATCTGTTTCCGACAAACTCGTTGTAAGCGCTTTAGAAGAAAACCTTGCGATTATTCGATTTGGAATCGACAAACGCGTCGCTTATGTAAACAAGAATTTTGCATCTGCTGTTGGGTATCGTCCCGAAGAAATGATTGGCATGCACCATGAAAAACTATGTTTCCCCGAATATGTTTCTAGTCCAAGTTATGGAGTCATGTGGAGAGACTTGCTTAGAGGGATCTCTTCTTCTGGAAAAATCAAACGTAAATCCAAAGATGGATCAGTCGTTTGGCTTGAAGCGACCTATATGCCTGTCTTTAGTGAGGACAAGCGTACTGTTCTCGGTGTGGCAAAAGTCGCGACAGATGTAACGAAGCGTCAAGATGCTTCCATAGGTGTTGTTGCTGAACTAAACCAAATGGCGCAATCTCTCACCGAACAGGCAGACGAAGGTAGAAATCGAAACGAGGAATTACTGAAACGTATTGGTGAATTATCCGATGTTTCCCATGACAACACAAATAACTTAGAAGTGCTCCAAAAGCATTCCGAAAATATACAAGGTATCGTGAAGACCATTCGTGCCATAGCCTCACAAACAAATTTGCTTGCTTTGAATGCTGCCATTGAAGCTGCACGTGCTGGTGAGCATGGTCGTGGTTTTGACGTCGTTGCTAAAGAAGTAAGGAAACTATCTTCTAATGTGGAGGCTTCCATTGTCGAAGTGAGGGACGGTATTGAAGCGATTACCAAAGAAGTTGGTCTAATTGCTGCCGGTACTGAGCGTGCTCAAGCGAACATCGATGAATGTAAAAAAGAAGTAGAAGTTGCGATGGATGCATTTTTCCACCTTGCCTCGTCTGCCGCTGAGTTGGAAAGCCAAGCGCACGAAGTAACCAATATTGTTTAAAACAAAAAGGAGCTCCCGCTTAAGCGGAAGGCTCCTTTTTCTCATTTTTAGGCCTCATGACGACAAGAACGTCGCCTTCTTCTAAATTGATTTTTTTACGCAACGTAACGAATACAATTGATTCATTCTCTTTCTTAATGAAAAGCGGAGTAATTTGCTCTGGCAATTCATCCAACCAGTTATCGACATTTTCAATCTCGTTGGTGGCGATCTCCCCGATTTCATATGTTGTATTAATTTTCCGGTTGAGTTCCGCAAATGTCGCGTCTTCCCTGAAGAGTAAATGGGCTTTCAATGAAGTCGGCAGCTCCGATTCATTCATCTGATGATTTACTGCAACTGGCAGTGAGAACGTATTGTTAAAGCCGAATTCAGGTGCAAACGATTGGGATATAAGCGCGTTATACGACGCGTCACCTGTCATCGACAAAATCGTACTATAAGGCGTTAGGTCGACTGCAAATCTCGCTTGTTCCGACAAAATCTGCCCTTCGAACGTCTGAACTCCTTTTGCGGTAGCTAAGTTCAAGCGCCCTCTAGAGGGATCCATGATCAGTGCGGGAATCCCCAATCTTTTCAATTCCTCACCGAGTGATGCTGAAAAGTTACTTGCTCCTATAATCAGGATTCCAGGTGGTTCATTGCTCGCTAAATGAAGCTTTTTCGCAAGCGGACCGATTGTGAAGCCATGTGCACATACAGTTATAATGACAAGCGCAAACGTCAAGGCTGTAAGAAGACTCGCTTCTTCATATCCATCATTGACTAGAATACTCGAAAAGTATCCGGCAACAGTAAGTGCCACGATACCGCGTGGCGCAATCCAACCGATTAATATCTTCTCATTCCGGTCGAGTTCTGTACCAATCGTTGAAATCCAAATCGACAACGGACGGACGACAAACAACGTCACTAACACGAATGCCAGAATCGGTAGTGTAAACATTTGAGCAATCGTCTCTCTCGGCAAAGACGCCGTTAAGAGGATGAACACCGTAGAAGTTAACATGACAGAGACATTTTCAACAAAATGCCCAAGGTTTCCGATCGATGACACATATTGCTTAGAACGACCAATAGTCAGACCCATCACGGTGACTGCGAGCATGCCGGTTTCGTGCATGATTACTTCTGCAAGCATGAAGCAGACTAAGACCAAGGCAAGTACAATCGGTGATTTCAAGTACTCAGGAAACTGTCCTTTTGACGCCATAACCGTGATGAGAAGCCCCACTCCAAGTCCTAGGAGAATCGCAAGACCCGCGCCTCCAAAGAAACTGAGCAAATTACTCATCGTCAAATGTTCATTGCTCAACACTTTAATTACTTCATATGCAAACAGTGCAAGAAGCGGCCCCGCAGGATCGACGATAATCCCTTCCCATTTCAATACAGCCGCTGTCCGAGATTTCAATTTCGCACTCCTAAGCAGCGGGATGATCACTGTAGGACCAGTTACTACAAATAACCCTCCTATAATGAAGGCAATTTCCCATTGCAGTCCAGCAAAATAGTGCGCCGCAAGGGATCCGAGAATCCATGCGAGAAACGCACCGATCGTAACAATACGTGTAACGGATTTAGAGATTCCTTTAATTTCACGAATATCGAGATTCGAACTACCTTCAAAAAGAATAACGGCAACCGCAAGTGAAATGAGTGGTCCATATAAATCACCGAGGGCAGCTTCCGGATTGATCAATCCTAAAACTGGACCAATAAGCAATCCTGCGATCGACATGATAACAATTGATGGCCACTGAATCCTCCAGGCGAGCCACTGGGAAAAGATTCCGAGTGCGAGTACTGCGACTACGCTGATTAATGCTAAGTTTTCCATTCTCCCACTTCCTAACCAGATATTAAATCATGGATTATATTAGAGAATAGTGTACCAAACCAAAGGACTCCTGCCTAATCTGAATCCTATTTTTTGTATAATCCCCCCATTACATCCCCCTTCATACCATAGCGGTAATACGTAAGAAACATGCACTAGTTCATGTGACAGCAAGATTACAAGATGATGACGTTTTTTGTTTTAGTCTTTAAATAGGTTTTCAGAAATGTAACGCCGGGTAACTATTATCCAAGACCGAAAATAATATATTGAGATTGACCACAAAATTTGAGGAGGAATTTAGATATGAATATTGAAAAAAGATTTGTTGGGACATTCCAGACAGAAACAGAACTCATCACAAAGGTGCAAGAGTTAAAAGCTACCGGAGTTTCAGACGATAATATTTACGTAATCGCAAAAGATGACCATGATCTGCATATGCTTCGCAGCCGGACCGATGCCGAGGTGAAAACGCCGGAGGGCTCTTGGATGGACAAGTTCATGAACTTCATATCCGGTGAAGACCATATTTATAATCTATTGAGTGATACAGGTTTGAGTGAAGCAGAAAAAGACCGTTACACACGTGAGATTCATGATGGCGCAATGTTGCTTTATGTAGATGAAGGTGAAGTAGATACATATCGCCGGGAAAATAACGCTCGATACGCTTCGAACGATTTAGCAAACGATGCGAACTTGCAGGCAAGTGCTTCTACAGAAACACTTGACATGACAAGTGGTCTAGAAGCCAACCGCGAGCCTGGTTCGTTGCATGGCAATTATGATCATACAGCAGACGCACAACTGAAGACGGTGGATACGGACCGCGTTCGTAGTGAAGGTAAGTTCAACCGCAGTATCGAAGAAGTCCCTGAAACGATGAAAGTTCACGAAGAACGTCTCAGCGTAGACAAACAGCAAGTCCGCAAAGGCGAAGTTACTGTCGACAAAAATGTTGTGGAAGATCGCAAAAAAGTGGACATCCCTGTTGAACACGAAGAGATTACAATTGAACGTAGACCGGTCGATGGAGTACTGGATGATCAGACAGGAGAAGAGGATTTCCGTACTGCTAATGCGTTCGATGATGAAACAATTCGCGTCCCCGTTACGGAAGAACAGATTGAAGTGAAGAAAAAGCCTGTGGTCACTGAAGAAATTGTCATCAACAAAAAAAGAGTTACAGATACTGAGCATATCGATGAAACTGTGAAACGTGAAGAAGTTGAAGTGAATCGTGTAGGTGAAACGAGTGATGTGAACTTAAAAGGCGATCTCACTAATACCGATCGCAATCGTCGTGATAAGTTCTAATCGTACTTCCCTCTCCCCTTGCCTGCTTTGTAGGCAAGGGGTTTTAATTTACCTTCCGAAGAACACTTGACTCTGCTCGTATTATGATAAACTGAAGAAAACGCTTCCTTGACGGAGGCAATTTACGCTGGGAGGAAGTTGTATGAAAGAGACGTACATGCTTGCACTCGACCAAGGAACAACCAGTTCACGGGCTATCTTGTTCAATGAACAAGGGGAAGCTGTGTTCACAGCGCAACAGGAATTTAAGCAATTTTTCCCACAAAATGGATGGGTTGAGCATAATGCCACCGAAATTTGGAGTTCAATTTTGTCCGTGATTGCTGGTGTATTATCCGAGAAGAACCTGTCTCCCGATCAAATCGCAGGTATTGGCATTACGAACCAACGCGAGACGACGGTCGTTTGGGATAGAGCGACGGGCAATCCGATTTACAATGCGATTGTCTGGCAGTCCCGTCAAACATCTAGTATTTGTGAAGAGTTAAAGGAAGCCGGCCATGCAGATTTGATCCGCAAGAAGACAGGACTTCTTATTGACCCTTATTTCTCCGGTACGAAAGTGAAGTGGATTCTCGATCATGTGGAAGGCGCTCGGGAGAAGGCGGAACGTGGGGACTTGTTATTTGGAACGATTGACACTTGGCTTGTGTGGAAATTGTCGGGTGGTGAGGCGCACATTACGGATTACTCAAACGCATCCCGTACACTGATGTACAACATTCATGATTTGCAGTGGGATGAAGAATTGCTTGATATTTTGAATGTCCCTGCCGCGATGCTTCCGGAAGTCCGACCCTCCTCGGAAGTGTATGCGCATACTGAACCGAGTAAGTTTTTCGGTCGTGCGGTTCCAATTGCAGGAATTGCCGGAGATCAGCAAGCTGCACTTTTCGGACAAGCTTGTTTTGAAAAAGGTATGGTGAAAAGTACGTATGGCACTGGTTGTTTCATGTTGATGAACACGGGTGAAGAAGCCGTGCAATCCGAAAACGGTCTATTGACGACGATCACTTGGGGACTTGACGGAAAAGTTGAGTATGCGTTGGAAGGAAGTATTTTTGTAGCTGGTTCAGCGATTCAATGGCTGCGCGACGGACTGCGGATGTTGCGCAGTTCCGAACAAAGCGAGGCCTATGCAGAGCGAGTCACTTCTTCCGATGGCGTATACGTGGTCCCAGCGTTTGTCGGGCTCGGTACACCCCATTGGGACAGCGATGTCCGCGGGGCTGTATTCGGATTGACACGCGGGACGGAGAAAGAGCATTTCATCCGGGCAACGCTCGAATCTCTCGCCTATCAGACAAAAGACGTATTGGACGCGATGGAAGCCGATTCAGGAATTTCGTTAAAGTCTATGCGAGTGGACGGCGGTGCTGTCGCGAACAACTTCTTAATGCAATTTCAAGCGGACTTATTAGGCGTACCCGTTGAACGTCCTTCTATTAATGAAACAACCGCTCTCGGGGCTGCTTATTTAGCGGGCCTTGCGGTCGGATTTTGGAAAGATTGCTCGCAGATTGCGGATCGCTGGCAGCTAGATCGTGAGTTTGAGCCGTCGATGGATGAGGAAGAGCGCGATGAATTGTATGAGGGCTGGCAAAAAGCGGTGAAGGCTGCACAGATGTTTAAGTGAGAGTTTCGGAAGCGCACCTAGTAAGTTGGGTGCGTTTTTTTGTGTTTTTAAATCAGCGGAGCGCTACCAATTTATCCCTTAATGCTTTTGAATTGTGTGTCGTTGCCGATTAATTCTCCCATATTGCCGATTCTTTGCTCGAAATGGCCGATACTGCATGTAATTTTGCCGATTCTACTCTCCTAATTGCCGATTTCCCTTTCCATATTTCCGATTGTCCAAGTCCACAGTACTAGTCCGTCCTTAAACAAGCGAAGCGCATCCAATTAATCCCTTAAACCTGTTGGATTGTGTCTCAATGCCGATTAATTCTCCCATATTGCCGATTCTTTGCTCCAAATGGCCGATTAATATGTTGATTTAGTCAATCTCACTTCCTCCCCCCACTTTTCCAATAAAATCATCAAAAAACGCCTCATCCCGTAAGATGAAGCGCTCAATATTACTCATTTTAATATAGGAACCAACATCTTCAAGTGGCCTGGCAACACTTCAATCTTTCCCGAATGAAAATCGTATAGCTCCCCGTCCATATCCACTCTCCGCTGACTCGGAGCATCTATCTGCAACTGACTCACCTGCACATACTCCAGCATATTGAGTTGTGACGTATCCGTTTCAGGCTTCCTTAACGACATCAACTCGCGAAGCGTCGCTAAATTAGAATTTTTGACTACGAGAACATCCAGTTTGCCATCAGATGGGCTGATTGCTTCTATTGGAATTGGAGTCGTCGCGAGTGAGCTACCATTCAACACAAAAATAGCAATGGCCTCACCTTCTATGTCGATTCCATCAGAAACAATATGATACGGAAAACTTTCCGCTTCACGCATCGTTCGTATCGTACTTGCCATATAACTTAGGGGTCCGAAGCTTTTCTTTTGTCCGTCATCGACATTTTCAGACGTGTCTGCAACGAGTCCGATTCCCCAAAAGTTAATGAAATGCTGATCTCCTTCTCTTCCTACATCGATTGCACGGATTTCCCCAGCGAGCAGGGCTTCAGCAGCATCTCTCAAGTTTTGAGGAATGCCCAACGTTCGCGTAAAATCATTCGACGTCCCTCCCGGTAATATCGCAAGCAGCGGACGCACGTCTAGTTTCGAAATAGCGTCTATACATTGATGAACCGTCCCATCGCCGCCCATGATGACAATCAATTCCATGTCACCTGAAGTTTCACATAAACGGCGGGTTTCTTCCGGATTATCGGGTTTACTAATCGTCAGCTCTTTCACCGCTCGCCCAAGTACTGGTACAACTGCTGCAAGTTTCGCCTCCACGTCTTCATTCCCAGCATGCTCATTATAGATAAGCATCGCTTTGTTAAACGTGTGCATTAGGTTTCCTCCTTTTAGGGTTATTTGTTAAATGTAATATTCCCTAAAAAGATATCTAGATAACCTATCCTAAAAAGTTTCAAACGCTAATAAATCTCAACAATTCTCCGATCACTTACGTCCAGTTTGAACAAATTCCAGGAATTCATCCACCGACAGTCCTTCTACCCCTAAGTTTTCGAGTGTCCGTGCACCTTCCATCAAGCTACGCCCCAACAGCAACTGCCCCATAGTTGCAGCGGTTTCCATATGGATTGTCGGAAGGTTTACCATCTTTCCAAGCTCAATAAATGGAACCAATCCCATTGGAATATCTTCTGTTAAATATCGGGTTTCCAACGTCTTCTGCCCGCCAATATCTTGATATACCGAATTACTACTAACTGATTCGGCCAATGTATCTTTAAATACATCATACTCAACTTCCATCTGCTGCAAGCACGATAGCAGCTCCAACCCAAATACTCTGCCAATTGCAATCCGTTCTTCATCCATCTTCTCCACATAACGTCCGATGCTCGGCGTAAACCCATCCACATAGAATCTCCAATCCTGATCAGATTCGATGATTCCTGTATTAAACAACGTGGTTGCTGGATGCAAGATAGGATTTGTATTATCAAAACTCGTAACAAGGATACTATCACATGCTTCAAATTGTGGGAATGCAGCTTGAAGTGTCTCTACGACTCTATCCGTTTCTGTCGCGGGCAACGCAGCGGTTAAAATACGATTTTTTAATCCGAATACTTGCGTTGTGCCCGGCTTAATAATACGGCAGCCGTATAGCAATGTGTTGGTCTCCCCTAATGTCACATCAGCTTTGCACCCTTCATCATCCAGCGTTTTCCGGAAAACTAGTGATCCAAATGACGCGGCAGGATTCAAGATGACAATTTGACCATCCTTCAAATACGGGGCGCATGATTTTGCGACCGATGTATGGGCTGTTGCAGGTACCGTCACAAATACGATGTCTGCGTCTTTCAGCGCCTCTTCCATACTCGTTGTTGCACAAGCGACTTTACCGAATCCCGTTAAAGCATCTTGAAGGTGAACGCCACCTTGTTCTTTGATTGCATTTATCGTTTTTTCAAAAATATCGTAAATCGTGACGTCAAACCCCATCATTCCTAAATGTCCAGCTGTCGTCTGTCCGCCATTTCCTCCACCAATAATCGTCCATTTCAGCATTTTACCCATCTGTCATCACTCCTAGTTGTATGGTTTATCTATTTGTTTATAATGTTATAATGTTTGATTGCATTAGAATGGTCCCCAGTCAATCCAAACCCCCACTGCCAATATAATCATCGTCCAAATCGTCCATTTAAAAACGAGCGGGCCTGCGAATCGAACCCATTTTCCGAAAGGTACTGCGGCGATTCCAAGTGCAGCCATCAGTACAGGATGTGTCGGTGTAATCATGTTCCAATAGCCATCACCTGACTGAAATGCCTGAACAGCTATTTGGCGATTAATTCCGATGACATCACTGATTGAAGACATAATCGGCATGACCACTGCTGCTTGCCCGGTAGATGACGGGATGATGAAATTGATGAGCCCTTGAGAGATATACATGCCCCATGCCGCAAAGACGCTGTGAAGACTGCCAAGCGGAACTGAAACTGCGTACACCAATGTATCAATGATTTGGCCCTCTTCCATAACAACGAGGATCGCCCTGGATAGCCCGATAATTAATGCGGCCGCTGTCATCTCAGCTGCACCTTTCATGAATTCATCCGTGAACTGGTTAAAGCTCCCTTTGAACGCAATCATTCCAATGACAATTCCCATAAGCAGCATAAGCGCGGAGATTTCTCCTAAATACCAACCATATTTCAATACACCAAACACGAGTGCTACGAGGGATAAGCCAAGAATCGTCATTATCCATTTATGTCGTCTTGTCATAGTCAGATCGTCTAACAGAGAGCTATCTGCTTCGATTTCCTTTTCATTCACAAGCAAACTGTTTTTGGGATCCATTTTCACTTTTTTTGCGTATCTCAATGTGTGATGGATCGCAATGATCAACCCGCCAACCATCATTACTGAGCGCAATCCGATTCCTGAAAATAGTGGCAGCTCCGCAATTCCTTGAGCAATTCCCACGTTGAACGGATTTAACGGTCCAGCTGAGTATCCTGCGTAAACGCCTACAACAACGATGGAAACTGCGATAATCCGGTCATACCCCATAGCGATTGTCGCAGCAAGTACAATCGCAACAAACGGCAGCGTCTCTTCTGCCATTCCGAATGTCGCTCCGCCAATTGCAAAAGCCGTCATCGCAATGATGATGAATATAGATTCTCTTCCTTTTAACCGATGGATTAGTCTTGCCAGTGCGGCGTTAATGGCTCCGCTTTTAACAATTACTCCAAAAACCCCTCCAACGATTAGAACAAATGCGATAATTTCAGCAGCGCCAACAATCCCCCCAAAAACGGATGAAAGAATTCCCCCGATTCCAACTGGTGATTGCTCTGTATAGCTGAAACTGTTTGCAACAATCAATTCCCGCCCAGTCTTTTCATCCATCACCCGATCAAATTGACCTGCGGGAATGATGTACGTCAACAGAGCCACAAGTACAATCATGAACATTAGCAGCGCTGTAGTTGTAGGCGGTTTCACCTTCCACTTCATATTCCCCTTTTCCATTCCCCCACCATCCCTTTCTTATTAATTAATTATTTAGTCAATTGAAGACAAACGTTCTAAGAAATAATAAATTATAATGTTATAACTTTATATAACATAGAAAACTATGCAATGCACAGTTTCTACTGGTTACGTGAGTTCTAGTTCCAAATAATACTTCTCTTTATCCTGTTTCATCACGAATTTAGAGTATTCAACACCGCTGCCATCCTCTGAAAACGTAATTCGTTCCCATACAAATAGAGGGGTATTCGGACGAACCCCTAGTAATTTTACTTCCTTGTCATTTGCAACTGCACCAGAAAAGTAGTTTTTAGATCGTTTAAGAGTGATACCACAAGTCTTTTTCAAGACATCGTATATGAATGCATCTTTGTTAATAACTGGCTCATTTTCTGGCCAAATCTCTTGCGGAATATACGTATATTCCAAAGAAACCTTCTCACCTTCCTCATAACCGACACGTTCTAAATAAACAAATTCAGCATCCACGGTCTTCCCTAACTTCTTGGCGATATTCGGATAAACTCCATGACTTCCGCTTGAAAG
The DNA here is from genome assembly GCF_059415065.1 of Sporosarcina sp. SAFN-010. Taxonomy (NCBI): domain Bacteria; kingdom Bacillati; phylum Bacillota; class Bacilli; order Caryophanales; family Caryophanaceae; genus Sporosarcina; species Sporosarcina sp. SAFN-010. Next base: position 545,322 of record NZ_JBPFDS010000001.1, read on the forward strand.
TAAATCGTGGGCGCTGCTCACTTGTTCATCCATTTTAATGAACTCAGACTTATGGATGTTCTTTTCTGTTTGCTGACCCGTTACAAACGTTCCGCGACCTCGCTGGCGAATAAGCATTCCTTTATCTACTAGGTTCATAATGGCGCGCTTAATCGTGATGTTACTCACTTCAAGAGATTTAGCCAACTCGGTTTCTGTCGGGATTTGATAACCTTCATCCCATTGACCTGAAAGAATCTTTTCTTCCAAAGTAACCTCTACTTGTGAATATAAAGGTGTCGTGACCGTTTTATCAATTTTCATTCATCCCACCTCTGTCTATTAGGTTATAATATTATAACTATTCGAAACTATACAGGTTCAACAGAAATATGTAAAGAGTTTTTTGAAAACGTTTACAATTAATTTTGAACATGCCTATCTTATGCATGGTGTTTCAGAATTTATACACCGTTCTAAGCAAAGAATCTCCCTGCTTCACCCATACTCTTTCTGATGAGCTTTCTTGCGCTTCAAGTAATCATCATCTTCACGAATTTCATCCCATCGTTCTTTAAAAATCGCTGCAGACTTCGCTTTCTCTTCATCAATTTGACGTTCTTTCACAGATCCATCTTCATTATATTTTCTTCCACCCTTGTAATTCGTGTACCGGCGAGATCGCGTGTACCCCATTTGGATAAACTTTCGCGCCATATCCATACCGACAAAATCATCATTCTTTCGATACTCTTCAAACAGTTCATAGATTTTATCCGCAGATTCTTGAGCGATTTCAGGCGTTTTAAAACGCCAAAACGGCAATATCTCACTCTTATAAGGTTCCACAAGCAATACGCCTTGCTCCCCTTTGCCTACTTTATAAAGTTCAGGATGTTTGTGGAGATCTAGGTTTTTATAGTCGAGATCGTAGTCGAATGCCATACTGTGTCACATCCTTTTTCACTCATTTCCCCTACAATTCATTGACAAAACAAGTTTTATCCACAAAGTCTACCTACCTTTAAAGTTAATATGTTTGCCTCATGGAAATCATGTTAAACTTTATGAAGTCATTTAAAAATCTCAAATAGAGACTAAATTTCAGTCGACAGCCTATAATATTTATTTGAACTTTAGAAGTACACTTACAGAACTGTTCATTTTGTGTAGAATCATTAATTTTCCCAAGAAACCCCATCCTACAGTATTAAAATCATGTTGGGCTTTGAGATGATGTGTAAGCCTCTCGTCGTGTACTTATCAACTACATCCAACGGCCCACTAACTTGTCGAACTTTGTCGATAATTAATTATATTTTCACTCTATTCTAACTTCATAATTTGTCGTATAATGGAACTATTAAACAGTTATAGGAGATGATTCGGAATGAATTGTGAAAGCTATTTGCTTGATAGCCAAGCTTTAGCACTAATGGCTCACAAAGATGATTATGGAAGTCGATCCAAAATTGTCACACTGCATGGAACATACACTTCAAAAAAATCACCTGTGGAACTTCTCAACTTAGCCTGCTTGCATAACCGAACGACTAAACGAATACAAAAACAAGCGGCTTTTGAAGTGTTGAAGTTCAAGCAAAAACCCCCATTCATTCTCTCTGAAGGTGTCGGAGTTTTTCCGACCAGCTCCTCTAAACATGAAACGTGCTGCTGGATTTTTAATCATTTCTTCACAACTAGGGAAATCGACAAAAAGACGACTGAACTAACGTTTTCAACAGGCATTAGAGTAATAGTAGCAGCCTCTTTACATATCATTCATCAACAAAATGGCCGATTGCACACGTTACTTAGTCATTCTGCCCAAACTAAGAACGAGCTTTACTTTGAGCAATTTTTATTTAATAACGAGCGGTTAAATGGATAACTCCATGAACTTTTTCAGCGACCTTCTTTTGGTCGCTTTTTAATATTTATGGATGTATGAAAAACAACTTTTGACAAAAGCTAAGGATGGATGATTTTCTACAACTAGAAAATGTAGTCCTAATTAGAAAAGGAGTTGAAAACATGCGAATCGTTACGCGAATTGCACTCGTTCTCGTCATAATCGGAGCGTTAAATTGGGGTCTTATTGGATTATTCCAATTCGACTTAGTTGCTACCTTGTTCGGCGGACAGGCTTCTATTTTGTCCAGAGTTGTTTACACATTGGTCGGGATCAGTGGAATCGTCAGTCTCGGGATATTGTTTGAAACAAATGATGCAACCGATTCTGATGTGGAGCACTCTCGGTTCTCAAATCCGAATTACGGAACAGAATTTGGCGAGGAACCTGATTTCACAGAGCAACGGGATGCCGCTCGACGTCGTTCAGATGACGATACGATGCTCTAATTGAAAATACCGCCAGATCGAGTCATTCGATTTTGGCGGCATTTTTTATGGATCAAGCTCGTTGCCTTAAGTAGCAAGCAAGTTGCAACTGGAGGGCGTCGTCCGTATTCTTCAATGAGAGTTCTAATGTTTCTTCTATCTTTTTTAACCGTTGGTACAACGTATTGATGTGTATGTGTAACTTGTTAGCCGCTTCGCCCGCTGAACGATTACTTGCAAAGTAAGCAAGGAGTGTCTGTTCCAGCGTTCCATCTGACCGATCGGCTTCTCGTAGTGGATCAAAAATATCTGTCAGAAACTTACTCACCTCTTCCGTATTGCGGCTCGTGAACAATCGGCTAATTCCAATTTCGCTATAGCGTACGAGCTGATGATTCCTCTGTCCTGCAAGCGGATTGGTCAGTGCAATTTCTGCTTCCCTATACGTTTGCTCGATTTGGCTCATTTCACGAACGAGTGAACCAATTCCACCGTGAAGCACATAGTCTGATCCTACCTTTGTTCGTTGGAATATTAAATCCTCTAGCTTCTTCTCAATAAATGACAATTGTGATAATCCTGTCACTCCTGCTACTAAAATCACTTTGTTTTGCCATCCGAATATCGTCTGAATGAGTCCACTTGCTGTTGAACGCAGTTCTGCAATCAATCTGAATATGTGGGCTTCTAGCTCCTGTGGGTCCGAGCATCCAGTTACTTGGAGCATCGCAACCGCAAATCCATCCATATTCCTAATACCGAGCGCTTCCATTTTTTTATTCAAAATTTCTGGATTCGTTGCGTGCAATAATTCATCAAACAGTTCACGCTGAGTTTTATAATAGAACGCTAACACGTTCTGCTTTTGGACACGTTCAAGTGCGAGCAGCACACTTCCTTGTTCAATTGCTAACTCGCCAATTCGCTCTAACTTTTGTGAGGATGTAGAAATCAGACAGCCGAGTACAACAGATCCCGATCGAATCGGATACAAAACGATGTCACCTGATCCAGTAAGTATAATTGTTTTTGCTATACCTTCTAGCTTAATCTTCTCTAGCAAATCTTTATAAGTTACGCCTGAAGGTAAATTTGCAGATGATGGGATCATTTCGTTGACTAACAAATCCGCAAACACCAATGGTTGCCCCGCCATCTTACTTAACTCATCAATCATTTTCTCCGTTCCCATATTTCGGACCGACAACTCGGTTAGCGTTGCGTGAATGGCGTCCCGCTGCACTAACTTTTCGTTCAGTTCACGAATGTTGGCGAACTGTTTTGCATTGCGAATTGCGATTCCAACCTGGGTCGTAAAGATTTGCAACAGCCACAAATCCCGTTCAGTCAGGAGTTGTTCTGAATTTATCTGCCCTAAATACATGACACATTCAATTCGGCCGTCCACTCCGATTGGATAGGCAATCACAGATCTTATATTTGTTATATCCTCAACTCTTCTTCCCCAACGTTGCCTGTTCTCGAGAGAGATTCGTTTGACTTTCTCATACTCCAAATCTCGTGGATCCGTAATTAGAATAGGACTTCCAACTTCGAATGCATAACCAACTGGGCCTTCCCCTAAGTCGAATTCCATCTGTTGAATCTCTTCAAATCGATACCCTTCCGATGCCTTACAGATAATTTTCCCTCGTGTTTCATCCAACAACCAAAGCGTTCCATAATCGGCATTCGTAATGACGTCGAGCGTATGCGTCATTATGTTCGAAAATACGTCTTCCAAGTCGAGTGACGCGGTTGTATATCGAATGCTGTCAACAATGCGCGCTAGCTTTGCACGTCCGGTTTCATCCGAATACTCGGAATACCCTTTGTGCAAAAAGTCGAAGAGCATTTCAAGTTCGATTTCATCCAAATTAAATACTCCATCTATTAATAAGATGACCCGATAATCTTGTGAATAGGTGAACTGCACAACACTTCTTCCTTCATCTTGTATAACTTCAATAGGCTTCCCTTGCGTAGTTTTTGGGGGAATCATTCCATTCGGGTTGACGAGTGCATAGACTTGTTGCAGGTCATCCTTGGCAACCCAAATTGAATAGGGAGAAGTGATTCCAATCCGTTCTATTAAAGTTTCAACAGGTAATGACATAGTGCTCACCTTCTCTCTATGGAACAATCTCTAATTATCTACTGTTAACTATAGAGATTCATACATTGTACTGTCAACAAAATTAACATACTATTTTAAGTAGGCAGAATTTTAACATGACTATTTTGGAGGTGCCTCATGGATTTAGATAAAAGCATGATTGGGATTGCAAGCAAACCGTATATTGCTGAAGTCGATCGAGAGCGTGTTACCCGCTTTGCGCAAGCAATTGGTGATGATAATCTCCTCTATTTTGATGAAACCTACGCGGCTGACACTGCTTATGAAGACGTGACTGTGCCACCCACTTTTTTAGTTGCACTTAGCAGCAACGCGGAGTTTCCACTGAAGTTGGATTTCAAACGGATGCTTCACGGTGAACAGGAATTCATCTACCATCAGCCAGTCCGAATTGGAGATCGCCTTGAATGCACGATGGCTGTTACAGACGTGTACGATCGTGTTGGGAAAAGTGGAACGATGCAATTCCTCGTTCTCGATACGGAAATTAAAACTGAAGATGGTGTTCTAGCCGCAGTATCGCGGAACACGATTATCTATAGACCCGCAAAAAAGGGGGCAAAATGAAATGAAAGCGATTACAAATATACCGTTTTCTGAACTACACGTGGATAGGGAGCTCCCTTCACTCACAAAACCAGCCGTAACACGCGAACAACTGGTTCAATACGCTAGGGCATCGGGGGATTTAAATCCTCTTCATACAGATGATGACTTTGCAAAAAGCATCGGCATGGATGGTGTCATTGCCCACGGCATGCTCATTATGGGATTCCTTGGACAATACGTACAAGAACTAGCTGGAACGAAAGCTGTCATCAGCAACTTCAGTATGCGTTTCGGCGCGATGACGAAGCCTGGTGACGCGATTACGTGCAGTGGTGTTGTGAAGCAACTCACTGAAATCGATGGCAATCGTGTAGCTGAACTTGAATTGATTGCAGAAAAAGCACCTGGTGAACGGGTTGGAACTGGATCTGCAACGCTTACTTGTAAAATCGAGAACGACTGACTAAGGAGGTAGCACACATGGCAACTTATTCAAATCAATGCGCAATCGTCGGTGTCGGCGAAAACCAGCGCTCCCGTAAATCCGGTACGACTCCCCTTCATATGGCACTCACTGCAGCACGTAATGCACTCGCAGATGCAGGGTTAGATGCAAAAGATCTCGATGGGATTATGAACTATTCAACTGCTGGAGATTCGTGCCCTTCACACGAGCTGGCGACTTACTTGGGATGCCATCCGAAGTATGTAAAAGATGTGAGCGGCGGTGGGAGTAGTACGGAGTTGCTGATTGCAGATGCAGTTGCATTAATCGAAGCAGGCATGTTAGAAACCGTCCTCATCTACCGTTCGATGAATGGAAGTTCCGGTGAAAAAGTTGGACGCGGATATGATCCGAATATGCTTCAGGAAATGCTTCCAGGCGGCAGTTTCATCATGCCATACGGTTCTGCATCCCCTACGCAGTGGTTCGGGATGTTCGCGAATCGTCATATGTATGAAACGGGAATTACGAAAGAGCATTTAGGACATGTGTGTATTAGTTTCTATGAGCATGCACAACGGAATCCGAATGCATTTTTGAATGGAAAGCCTCTGGATATGGAAACGTATCTCGCAACGCCTGACATCAGTATGCCATTCAACATCCATGACTGTTGTGTGGAGTTGGATGAAGCAAATGCAATTATCGTGACTTCTGCTGCGAATGCAAAAAACTGCAAATCGAAGCCAGTTTTCATCGCTGGCATGGCACCTCGTACAACACATTCCCACGTTCATTATTGGACGCAAGTCGATGAAGTTGCGGCAGATCACGCAGCAGCGGATCTGTACAAGTCAGCTGGTGTGAAACCGGAAGATATTCAAGTTGCTTCTATCTACGATTGCTTTAGTTGGGTCGTGCTGCGACAGCTTGAATCGTATGGGTTCGCTAAACGTGGTGAAGTCGGTGATTTCGTTGCGGGGGGCAACTTAAAAATGGGAGGAAGTCTCCCTTCCAACACTGCGGGCGGCATGCTTTCAGAGGGTTACACTCACGGTATGAACAACGTATTGGAACTGGTTCGTCAATTACGACATGACTATAAAGGGACAGAACGCCAAGTGAAGGATTGTGAGCTCGGGATCGCAACTGGATGGGCCGGTCCTGACATTGCAGGTGCGATGATTTTACGAAATTAAAGGAGGCGTCTTGATGACTAAACAGACTGCATATGAAAAGCCGATTCCGTTGAAGACCCCAGATAATCACGAGTATTGGGACGCCGCGGATCGACATGAACTTAAACTACAAAAGTGCTCAGCATGTAGCACATACATTCACCCTCCTGGCCCGGCTTGTCCGACATGTGGAAGTCCAGAGACGGAGTGGGAATTGTTGGGTTCGGATATTACGGCGACGGTGTATTCCTATATCGTTTCGTACCGACCGTTTCTGCCGGGGTTCCAACATGATTTGCCGACTGTGATCACGGTGGCTGCGTTGGACGCGGCGCCTGATGTGAAGATTATGGCGAATATTATTGAGTGTGATCCGGCGGATGTCGAGATTGGGATGCCATTGAAGATGACGTGGGTGGATGTTACAGATGACCGCGCGTTGCCGCAGTGGGTGCTGGCTCGGGGGTAACGTTTCTTTAATATCCTCTATCATTATTAAAATAATCTACTTGTTATAGGAGATCCGTTGATTGGGGCGGAAGACGGCGACTCCTGCGGAATCAGCGAAGATAGAAGACCCCGCAAGGAGCGTTAGCGACTGAGGAGGCTGAGATCGAGCCCGCGGAAAGCGTCCGTCTGCAGCGCAAATCAACACTGTTTATTATCTCAGTTAAGAGAAAGGGTGTGTCTCAATGGATTTTACATTTACGGAAAAAGAGGAGAAGTTTCGTGGGGAACTGCGTGGCTGGCTTGAGGTGAATTTGCCGAAAGGTTGGCTGCAAGGTGATCGGAAGCTTCCTGAAGACAATGAACACTACTCGAAATTCCTGCGCGATTGGCAGCGAACGTTATATGAAGGCGGTTGGGCAGCGATTTCTTGGCCGAAAGAATACGGCGGGCGTGATGCGACGCTTATGGAAGAAATCATTTATCACCAAGAAATGGTTCGCGTCCAGTCTCCTCCCCTGGTGAACTATATCGGCATTCATATGGTCGCACCGACGCTCATGCAAATGGGAACGGATGCACAAAAAGAGGAATTCATCGAAAAAATCCTAACCGGTGAACAGGTGTGGAGTCAAGGGTATTCAGAGCCGGGTGCTGGATCCGACCTGACCGCTCTCCAGACTACTGCCGTGAAAAAAGATGGCAAATGGGTCATTAATGGACAAAAGGTTTGGACGAGTTTTGCCCATCTTGCTGATCGTTGTTTCCTACTAACGAAAACGAGTCAGTCGGAAAAGAAACACGAAGGTATTACCGTATTCCTTCTCGATATGGACCAAGAAGGCGTTGAAACGCGTCCAATTGTTCAAATGGATGGGCATCAGGAATTCAATGAGGTCTATTTGACAGATGCTATAGCGACGGACGAGGATATTGTCGGCGAAGAAGGCAAAGGTTGGGCTGTCCTCATTGCGCTCATGCTTCACGAACGTTCAGGTATTGCGGCGCAAGTGTTTACGCTTGAACAGCAATTTGACAGTGTCATTGAAATGGCGAAAACCGTCCGTGTGAACGGCTGTCTTCTTATCGAGGACCCTTTCGTTGAAGACGGACTTGCCGATTTGTATGCGCGCATTAATGGCGCCAAGCTGAATTATTATAGGAATATCACACACACACTCAAAAATGGTCGTCCAGGTCCTGAAAGTTCGCTCGATAAATTACTTGTTAGTGAGTTGACGAAAGAACTCTTCGACTTCGCAATGACAATTCAAGGTCATGCTGGCGTGTTAATGAATGATGATTCTGTCTTCAGCGCGGAGATGCAAGGCCAGTATCTCGCATCATTCGGAGCAACGATTGGTGGAGGTACGAGCGAAGTTCAACGCAATACGATTGGTGAACGCATTCTTGGACTCCCGAAAGACTTAGGACGATAACGGAAAAGGTGAGGTGACTACTATGGATTTTGCATTAAGCGAAGAACAAGAGCTCTTTCGTACAGCGATTCGTAAATATATGAATGATCTTGACCGAACAGAATTCGCACGTTCCGTCATTAGTGGCAAATTGGATGTTGTTGCTAATGCTACATCTGGGCTTGCTGAGATGGGCGTGACAGCCATTCCCGTTTCTGAAGAAGTGGATGGTCTGGGTCTTGGCGCACTCGATCTCGTTCCAGTTTTCGAAGAGATCGGACGAGTCTTGTTACCTGGACTTCAACTTGAGACACTTGCACTCGCAGTTCCTTTACTCGAGTCGTTCGGAACGCCTGCACAAAAGGCAGCCCGCCTTCCGAAAGTTGCTTCAGGAGAAAGTTCTGTCTCCATCGCTTGGTATGAGCGTGACGGCAGTTTGTTCCCTAACTCGTTCAGCTGTATTGCAGCGAAAACGGAAAGCGGATATACGCTGACAGGTACTAAAACTCTTGTCCCTGTTATAGGTGATCCAGATACATTCATTACGGGGGCACAAACTGCTGAAGGTAAGTCTTTATTCCTCGTAAAAGCGAGTGATGTTGCATCATTCCGTATGCTTTCTGTCCTTGATGAAACCCAACAACTCGCAGAAATCACGTTAAATCAAGCGCCCGGTGAGTTGCTTGGTGAACCGGGTCATGCCGTTGAAATGTTGAAAGAAGGTTTGTTACATTTCAATGCAGCTCTATGCTCCAGCATGGTTGGTGGAATGGATGAGCTTGTCAAAATGACGGCAGAATACGCGAAGATTCGTGTGCAGTTCAATCAGCCGATTGGGCGTTTCCAAGCGATCAAGCACGGAATCGTCAACATGAAACTGGATTTAGAGACAGCACGTTCCCTATCCCACTATGCAGCTTGGGCAGTGGAAACGAATGCTGCGGATAAAGCAGCTGCCGTCCATAGCGCTCGGTCGTTCATTTCCAAGGCGTTTATCAAAGCAGCAGCAGATTCGATTCAGATCCATGGTGGCATCGGATTCACTGAAGAACTCGACGTGCAGCTGTATTTGAAGCGCGCACGCTATTATGAAAACTATTTCGGTTCTGTGCGCGACTCTCGTAGAGCAACCGCACAATCACTCGAATGGCATTCAACTCCCGCCAAACGTGATGCCGTACCGGTTTCTTGAATTTATAGCATGTGAATGGCTGGATAGGGCTCATGGTTGATGTGTTTATGAGCACATTTCAACGGTTATGATCACTTATTGCGGCTTATGAGCACTTTCTGGAGTTTATGATCACTTTCTTGGGTTTATGAGCGCAAATCGTAATTTATGAGCATATTCCGCGGGTTATGAGCACATTCCAAAATTCATTGGTGCTCTCCAATAGTTATTGAAGATACACAAGAAAAAAGGGCAGCTAAATAAGGAGGAGAATGAATATGGCAGTGTCAACAGACTTGAAAGAGTATCAGAACTTGATTGGTGGAGAATTGCGTGCAGCAACTGGGGGTGCACTTACAGATAGTATTGACCCATCTACCGGTAAAGCATGGGCACGAGTTCCGAAAAGCTCCAAGGAAGACGCAGTAACGGCAATCGAAGCGGCACAGAAAGCATTTCCTGCGTGGAAAGCATTATCTGCTTGTGAGCGTGCTGCGTGTTTGCGTGATGCTGCTGAAATTATTGCATCGAATGGTGGCGAACTTGCTGGACTTGAAACACAAGACAACGGATGGGTGATTCGTGAAACATCATACGGACTGATTCCTGTCTTGCAACAAGTTTGGTTAGATGCAGCGGGTAAGGCTTCAGAAGCAAATCGAGGTCAAACCGTTCCTATGAGTCCAACAAGTCTTGGTTACACATTACGTGAACCTTATGGTGTCGTAGTTGGCATTACACCGTGGAACGCACCTCTGTTTACATTTTCAATTAAAGCGGCTTATGCACTTGCTGCGGGGAACACAGTTGTCATCAAACCTTCCGAACAATCAGCGGTCTCTTCTCTTCACCTAGCTAACTTGTTAAAGGATGTTTTCCCTGAAGGCGTTCTCAACGTCATTTGTGGCCCAGGCTCCGAAATTGGAGACACACTCGTCGAACACCCTGCTGTTGATAAAGTGAGTTTAACAGGTTCAGGCGGCACTGCTACCTCAATCGCTAGAGCAACGGCTGGAAAGCCAAAGCCTATGATTCTTGAGCTTGGTGGAAAATCTGCCAATATCCTATTTGAAGATGCCAATATAGAAAAAGCGGTCGAGGCAATCAGTTCTTACAGTATTTTCACAGGAAACTCAGGTCAACTTTGTGTCGGAAGTTCCCGCCTGCTCGTGCACCGGTCAATTATTGATCAGGTAGCTGACGGAATTAAAAATTATCTTCAAAATCCAGAGTTGAAACAGTTTGGACCTACGATGGATCCAACAACAACTACTGGTCCTATCGCAAATAAATCTCAGTACGAAAGTATACGTTCTTATATCCAGCTTGGGTTGGACGAAGGCGCTGAGCTAGTTTACGGTGGACGCTCTGGTGGATCTGAACTCATTCCAGACCGAAGCGACTTGGCAGACGGCTATTGGATCGAACCAACTCTTCTTAAAACAGAGTCCAATACATTAAGAGTTTGTCAGGAAGAAATTTTCGGTCCTGTTTCGGTTATGATTCCGTTCGACACGGAAGAAGAAGCGATTGCGCTAGCCAACGGAACAGAATTCGGACTAGCTGCAGGCGTTTGGACGAAGGATCTAAGTCGCGCACATCGTATGGTTGCATCACTTGAAGCGGGAAATGTATGGGTAAACACATATGCGCGAGTTGGAGTGGATCTCCCATTTGGTGGTGTAAAGAGCAGTGGATTCGGAACTGACTCAATCGAGGACTATTCTCGAGAAAAAGCATGTGTAATTGAATTGTAATCTAGCGTCTCGGTTGGTTTTACCATCTGCCGAGACTCTAAAACTTCGAACGATGCATGGATTAGATCATATCTCGAGAAGGCGGTGGTCAAATGAACGTTAAACTTTCGAATAGAGAAAACTACGATCAAGATTTGCCAGAAACACTCGACATTCCGAACGTCACGGCAGGTGCCATATTAAAAGGTAGTGTGAAACAATACGGCGCTAAAAATGCCTATATTTATCGCGATACACCGATTACGTACAACCATATTTACACAGAAGCGAAACGTTTTGCGAACTCCTTGCGCGAACTCGGCATTGGGCGCGGAATGACGGTATCGACTCACTTACCTACCTGTCCGCAATACGTAGCGGCTTACTATGGCATTATTTTATCTGGGGCTGCTTACTCTCCTCTTAATCCGTATTTACCCGCAGGCGATTTAACGTATCAGCTGAATGATTCTGAAACAAAAGTTGTTGTGACGCATGAATCGGTTGCTGGTTCTATCGCGGATGTACTTACGGATACAGGTGTTCAGCATGTCATTATGACAGGTGACTCTGAGATCTATACGAACGAGACCCCTGTGGATGTATCCATGCACGAAGGATGGCACAGCTTTGCTGCACTCAAAAGTTCTTCGTCTGATGAAGAATTCGATCCTGGCATAGACCCACAAGAAGATTTAGTCCACATCGCGTATACGGGCGGAACAACTGGCAGTCCAAAAGGAGTCATGATCACCCACGCAAACCTAGTTAGCAACATAACCCAAATTGCTGCTTGGACGGCAGGCGCATTGCCTGTAGTCGATGACGACGGTGCACTTCTATTTGTAGCGGTTGAGCAAGATTCTGATGTCTACAAGGAAAAGTATTTGATCCCCCTTGGTGAAGAGATTCGGTTAAGCCCGTCCCCCTTGTTCCACATTACAGGTGGGATTGGAATGATAGTTTCTCCAATGTCCCTAGGGGTTACGACACTTTTACCTGACCGCTTCATCCCGACACAATTCCTGGAACTAATCGAGAAGTATAAAGTCTCTTCCATTAATGGAGCGCCGGCGATGTGGAATGTGTTGCTGAACTTACCAGGGATCGATTCCTATGATTTCTCCACGATACGGAACATTAGCTCAGGAGCTGCACCTCTTTCTCAAAAAGAGTTGGCACTGCTGAAGGAGATGTTCCCGAATGCACGGGTTGGTGAAGGATATGGTCTTACGGAAGCGACTGCATCTGTTGCAGGTAGCGTATGCCTAACTGGTGGAATTCACAAAATTGGTACCGTCGGCTTGCCTACGTGTAATACCGAAATTAAAATCGTCTCACTTGATGGGCTGAGTGAAGAGCCTCTTCCTTACGGTGAAAGTGGCGAAATTTGTATCCACGGTCCACAAGTAATGAGGGGCTATTTCAACAAGCCGGAAGAAACAGCCGCAACTCTTCGGGATGGCTGGCTTCACACAGGTGATATCGGGATCATGGATGAAGACGGATATCTTGCGATCGTGGATCGAAAAAAAGAAATGCTCATCTACAATGGATACAACGTCTATCCGAGTCGAATTGAAGAAGTAATCGTCTCCCACCCTGCGGTACAAAATGCGATCGTCATCGGAAAGCCGGTAGAAAGTGTCGGTGAGATTCCAAAAGCGTTTGTGATCGTCAAACCAGGAAGCACGATTAGTGTTGAAGAGCTGATGACATATACGAATGAGCGGGTCGTCCACTACTCTAAGGTGCGTGAACTCGAATTCCTTGACCAATTTCCAATGACAGCAGCAGGAAAGATTTCAAAAATCCATTTGAAAAAGATGGAGCTTGAAAACCAATGATTCTAGACGCTTCGCCCTAATGGCGAGGCGTTTTTGATACCCTGCAAGTGCAATGCCCACTTCTCTTCCACTTTAGAACGCAAAGAGCACCTTCATGATAGAAGGTGCTCGCTCATTCAACATTACTGCATCGTAGAGCTTTCAAATGCAGATACCTGATTTTTCCCATTCGCTTTTGACTGATATAATGCTTGGTCCGCACGGTAAAATACATCTGCAAACTTTGAGTACGCACCATTCGCATTGTCTGCCATGCCGATACTCACAGTGACAGGTATGGGCTTTTCATTGAAAGTAATCCTCAGTTCCTGGATTTCAGCTAGAAGTTGGTTGACTCGTTCCTTCGCGTTATCCAAAGAATCCCCGTTTAAGATGAAGACCAGTTCATCTCCCCCATATCGTGCTAATAACTCCGTTGAGTCCGATTTCCATAATACACTTTGGCATATAGTACAAATCTCGCGCAACGCTTCATCGCCAGCTAAATGACCATATGTATCGTTGATCGACTTAAAATTATCGAGATCGAGTGCAATACAGGAAACAGAACTGCCCGCTTCAGCTGCTTGTGCCAACCAATTTGATGCTACTTCTTCTAAGTGTCTGCGATTGAATAATCTAGTCAGATAATCTATTTTTGCATTACGTTCAATGGAAGCAACATTATGCTTCACTTCCAATTTCAGCGCAGTCATCGCTAATTCCTGTTCTTGTAACGTCTTTAACACCTTAATATATTCTTGCTGCACGACAAATCCTAGTTGTCGATCATCTAGAATTTCACATAAATCACAGCGTCTTTCTTGAATCTCCCTCAACAATAGAAGATCTTTAATCTCCGACGCTTCATTTTTGGCAATATCAAACGATTCCAGAGCACTTGAGAACTCTTTGTTCTCCACTAAATAACGACCATACAAATCGTAGCACTGCGCTTTTTCTCGCTTATGTGTGGACAAGATAGGGTCTGCCAACATCTGTTCAATCATCGGTCCCGCATGACCTGTATCGCCAAGCCCCACATAAGCATTGGCAATGTTCAACATCACTCGGAATTTGAGGATCGGACTGTCAGGCACGTACCTTTCTGCCATTTCAAGCCCTATCAGAGCATTTTCAAGAGCACCTTCATAATCCTTCTCACTTGCACAAATATGGCTATAATTACTGTAGGCATTACTAACCATGTTCCAATGCTTAAGACGTGTCCCCAATTCAATGCCTCGCATTAATGCGCCTTTTGCTTTTTCATATTCTCTATTATAATCGTACAAAATGACAAGGATATTGATGCCGTTCAGTTGTTCGTTTTCATCTCCAAATTGGGAACAATATTGTAGATGCGAGTCGACACTTAAAAACGCCTCTTCAATCGCACCGATGCTATAGAAAGCGGATGCATGATGAATATGTGCGCACAGTACTGCTTTATGATCTCGTTGTTTCAATCCTTTTTCTAGTAATACATCACAATGCTCAATTAACTCTTTATAACGACCTTCCACCCGTAACTTTAAAGCCTTTTCACGCATGGGAGTCAACAATTCGTCTGTCATTCGCATTTCCTCCGTAATCACACTAGATAGCAGTGGGGATAAAAACTAAAAACTTATTTCCTCTTATAGTAACATAGTCCGACGCTTATAGACTCATTAAATTGAAAAATAGTACCACCTCGCACTAATTTTTACTGATTCAGATGTTTTAAGCTAACTAAAAACACCTCCTCTGCACATCGTCAGAGGAGGTGTTTTCAAACCCAAACTATTTCAAATTGCTGATTGCCACCGATATGATTCAGTAAAGCTACGTCTTCTTCGATAACTTGTCCGAGGACGTTCACGCGCTCGTCAGCAGCCAAGTCTGTTTTCGTCACTTGGAGCTCACCTTGATAACGTAAATAGCGCTCATTATCGACGGTAATCGTTCCTGCAGGTCGCGATGCGCAATACTGCGCAGAAACGGAACTGCCTGATTTCATAGCCGCTGGACGGGATTCGCTGGACCGAATGACGTCGCGCGCACTGTCTGGACGGTTCGTATGAAGGGTCGCAGCTGTTTCAAGTGCTTGGTCATCTGCTTGTTCTGCTGCCTTTGCACGGAGACGAATGATGTTTTTTTGATATGCTTCAAATTGCGTTAAGCTCGCCTCACTTAATCCTGGATCTCCAATGAGCACTTTATCGACATATGTAGCGCTCATCAGTTCCAAACTTGTTGCAAGTGGAGATGCATGACGGTGTTTTTCGAGTGTCGGCAACGTTTCAAACAACGGCCCTCGAAGTTGTCCATCACCTGGTGCAAAAGCCATGACCCGCACACCTTCCTCATGTAGCCAGTTGTTTCGTTTGATGAAATCTTCGAGACCAAGTGCCGTTTCCGGTCGTGGATAAAAATTATGCCACGCTTCGGTCGCTTCAAGTCGAAGTCCTGCAGCTTTCATCTCACTCAGTTCTTCGTGTGTCACTGTACTGGCGTTCAACGCAACGCGCATCACTTGCGACAACTCAGCAATTACTTTTGGAGAAATCCCATAATCCAAACGTAATCCGCTGATGCCCCATTCTAGTAATCCTTCTGATTGTTCCAATGTGAATCCAAGACTATCGAGCGCACTTGGACTCACATCCACCATCAGCTCCATCCCGAATTCACTTGCTAATTTCCCAAGTTGTTGAACTTCATCCTTGTAGGCAGATGCATCATTTTCCGGAATATGAAGTGACGTAAAAATAGACTGGAAGCCGGCAGCATTCATTTCTCGTATACGCTGTTCGTGTTCCTCAAAGCTTACTGTTCCTAAATAGACAGACATGCCAAGCATCTCGTTCACCATCCTTTTCTCGTATAAAAAAGTAAGGCACTCATCCCCATTATAGCTAATGGAGATGAATGCTGTTTTTGTTAAATATCGCGTGCCATTTCTTCTTTAAATCCAAATAGATACGTGAATAGGAACCCACCACCATATGCGATGAGCAACCCAAGGAAGTAGTACAAATACTTGCCATCATCGATTAGTGGAATGAGTGAAATCCCTGATACACCGATTCCTGTCGCTGCTGTGTGCATCACTGCTTGGAATGCACCACCAAGTGCTCCACCCATACAAGCGGTGATGAACGGACGACCGAGCGGTAACGTAACCCCGTATAACAATGGTTCTCCAATCCCGAGGAAGCCAACTGGCAATGCTCCCTTGATGATGTTACGGAGACGACGGTTTTTCGTTTTCACGAAGATTGCCATTGCTGCACCGACCTGACCAGCTCCAGCCATTGCGAGAACTGTCAGCAATGCCGTATTTCCATACGTGTTGATCAATTCCAAGTGGATTGGTGTGAGTCCGTGATGCAATCCGACCATAACGAGCGGAAGGAAGAATCCTGCAAGGACAGCACCCGCGACAACTCCACCTACGTCCAGAACGGCGATCAAACCTTTTGTAATCCCGTCCGCTAGCAGACCCGCAACCGGTACAATTGCATAGAGTGAGAAGAAACCGACAGTGAGTACGGTAACGAGTGGAGTAAAGATGATATCAACCGCTGCAGGCATAACTTTGCGCACATTCTTTTCGACAAACGTCATGAGGAATGCTGCAAAGATGACTCCGAATAAACCACCTCGACCGACAACTAAAGGTTCACCATAAATCGTAATTTCTGCAAGGAATGGATTGAATAAGAACATTCCGGCGATTGCACCTAGTACAGGTGTTCCACCAAATTCTTTCGCAGTGTTCCAACCAACAATCACCGCTAAGTACGTGAAGACACTCGATCCGAGAAGTAGTAAAATTTGCATCCATGTCTGGGTCGGATCTACACCTGCGTTTTTCGCAAAGTTTGCAGCTCCATTGATAATCCCTGAAGCGACAAGTCCTGGGATTAGGGGGATGAAAATGTTACCAATACGTCTTAGGAAACTTTTAAACGGTGTACGGTTTTTCTCTTTTCTACGTTCATTGTCAATCGCAGCGCGTTCTTCAAATGTTAGACTGTCGTACTCCGGCTCAGACTCTTCGCCGATGCCAAGACCCGTCAACTGGCTCATTTCATCCGCAACCCGATTTACAGTTCCTGGTCCAATGACGACTTGTAGTGTTTCATCGACGACAACCCCCATGACACCTTCAACTTTTTTTAATGCGGCGATGTCTGCTTTACTATCGTCCTTCAGTGTTAGACGAAGCCGCGTCATACAGTGGGCGATTTTACGAATATTATCTTTGCCGCCAACGTGTTCCAGTATGCCCGTCGCCATTTGTTGCTCTTTTCTCATCCTGAACCCTCCCTCTCTCTTCTTACTAGTGAATGATTTATCAAAACCCTTTATGCTTGCTGTGTAGCTTTTCGAACAAATCCACCTGTTGCTTCAATCCGTTCTTGTGCCTGTTCTTTGGAGCAATCGAGCAGGATCATGACGGTCGCTGTTTTCACGTGCTTGCCAGAAGCTTCATAGAAAGACGTTGCAGTATGTAGATCCACCCCAGTTGCTTCCATAATAATGCGTTTCGAGCGTTCTTGAAGTTTCAAGTTCGTCGCTTGCACATCGATCATCAAGTTTTCGTACGCTTTTCCGATCCCAATCATCGCAGCAGTTGAAATCATATTCAGCACCATTTTCTGTGCGCTCCCTGCTTTCAGTCGTGTTGAACCCGTCAACACTTCAGGACCTGTTGCAAGTTCGATTGCAATGTCAGCATGACTACTCATTTCAGCGCCTTCATTACAACTAATACTAATTGTATGAGCGGCAGTCTTACGTGCATAGTCCAGTGCGCCGATGACGTAAGGTGTTCTACCGCTTGCTGCGATACCGATGACAGTATCCGTTTCGTTCAGCTGGATATCCTTCAAATCTTGGATTCCGAGCTCTGGATCATCTTCTGCACCTTCCACAGCCTTTGTGAACGCTTTCAATCCCCCAGCTATTAAACCGACTACCATGTCAGGTGATACCCCAAACGTCGGCACACATTCAACAGCATCCAAAATACCAAGACGTCCACTTGTTCCAGCACCGATATAAATCAGTCTTCCACCCTTTTGAAACGAATCTATAACTGCCTTGACCGTTTTTTCAATCGTCGGCAACTGTGCATGAATCACCTCAATCGCGGATCCATCCTCTTTATTCATTGCTTTCAACACATCTGCAACACTCATCGTATCTAATGACATCGTATGTGCATTGCGTTGTTCCGTGCCTAACTTCTCAAGCATGCGCCCACTCCTTTCAACTTCTCATTGGCTTCATTGTACGCTTTAAGGAAATTACAAGTCAATAGTTTAGTTGAATTATATGAAATGTAATTTCATTTTATGCAAAACTCATTATCTTCTTAATTTCACCGCCTGTTCCCGAGCATTCTGATACCGATCTATAATGGACTCGCCCATTTGGTTTACTAAACTAATATACAAGCTATCGATTACTGTAAGTTGAGTCATGCGAGACGTAATACTTCCAACGCGAAAATCCTTCTCAACATTCGGTGTTGCGAGTTGAATATCAGATTCCTTCGACAAAGGAGATTTGTTCAAGTTTGTAATAGTAATTAGAGTAGCTCCTTGCTTTTTCGCAAACCTGGCGAGTTCAACAACATCCTTTGTTTCACCAGACATACTGATTGCGACAAACACATCATTTTCGCTTAAAAAAGGGATAACCGAGAGCATGTAATGGAAATCCGCATGATACTCCACTTGGTACCCGAGTTTAGCAAACTTGAATTGAGCATCCATCGCTGCAATCGCTGAGCCACCAACTCCGTAAAACAATATCCGGTGCGCCGATTGAAATGCTTTTACCGCCTTTTCGAGTTCTTTCTTTTCAATTGAAGCAAGTAACAAGTCGATTGCTCCACGATTCACATGTACTACCTTTTGAAACAACTCATATGGAGAATCTTTTTTCTGTGTGATTGAAAAGTCAGTTATGTATTCTTCCGTAGTTGCAAGCTCTTGTGCCAATAAAATCTTGAACGCTTTGAAACTACCAATCCCCACTGACTTGGTGAACCTAACAACAGAGGCTTCACTGACGTCAGTCTTTGCAGCCAATTCTCTCGTAGTCATCGTTGGGATCAGTTCCGCATGATTCAGGATATACTCCGCAATTCTTAGCTCTGTTTTTGAAAATCGATTCAATTGACTCCTAATTTGTCCTAACATTCTGATTGCCTCCTACTCTATTCTTTCCATTATGACCGAAGTGAGAGCCTTTTGACAATGTTCATTTGCAAGTTACTGATATTGCTGGAACTGTGGCGATTAATTGGTGGCGCTTGTCGCGTTTAAGGATGGGCTACCTCTCTGTCAGCTACATTTCCTCCGTTCTCCGACAGTTATTAAGGTTTGTCAGACATATGGTGAGTTTTCTTCGACACTGGACGAAGTTTCTCCATCACATATGCTAATTTCTCCGACACTTAGCGAAGCTTCTCGATATCGAGACACAATTCAATCGCTTAAAGAGATTAATTGGTGGCGCTTCGCGCGTTTAGGAATGGAAATGCGCGAGTCGAATCGGCCAGAGCAAGCCTATTATCAGTCAGTTGACAAGTACAATCGACCAAAATGCATGATGAATCGGCCACATGAGTAAATTAATCGAAATCCATGTATAATTCATCAATTTATTCAATAATTTGTCTTTCCATCCAACTGGAAATGTTGTATGATTATCTTAAAATTCAACAATTGAATGGAGCGCTTATGATGAAAAAAATTGGAGCTGTTCTGACCACTACAGTATTAGCACTCGGCGTCGCAACAATCCCTGCACCACCTGCTGATGCTGCACCCACTAAATTCAAAAATTGTACAATGCTGAATCAGACGTACAAAGGCGGAGTGGCGAAGAACGCTACTGTACGCAACAAAGGTGGAAAGACAAAATATGCGCCGACTGTAAACACTGCCTTGTATAACAATAATAAAGGCCTGGATCGAGACAAAGACGGCATCGCTTGCGAACGATAAATTATTTAAACGCGGGGGAGGGATTGTATTGACGAGTAAGAAACTCTTTTCCATTGGATACCTTATATACGTAATTGCCCTAGCTTGTGCTTATTTCATCGTCGAACCACAAAATATTCTAGCTCCCGTTTTGGCACTCACCTTGTTATTCGGTGTCTATCAAATCTATATTTATATAATTCGTCCTAGACGACAATTGAAGTCCCAACAGTAAAAGAAGCATCCTCCACTAGTCTGGAGGATGCTTCTTTTCATTTTATCTTCCTCTGTTGAACCACACCTATATAGATTACGATAAACATTAGCGCAAGTATGCTGCCGAAACCCCATTGACTCATCGCGTTTGAATCACCAAGTCCGACGCGAACGATTTCCCACTGGGTATAAGCCATTAAAAGAAGTGAGAGGTTTTTCACTCGGTTTAAGAGTTCCCGGCTAGATTGATAAAAACGCGGCGCGTTCGTTTCATTTAAACGCCTGGGATAGTTATGCCACTCTGGATGACGTTCCAAAAATTCAAGCAACGCAAACAGTCCCACACTAATCATCGGTACTAACAACAAGACCCATTTCGATCCATAGTTATCTACTTCCCCTAATGCGTTAAAGTGGATTGGAACCTGCTCAGGTAGCTGATTCCATTGAAAAAGGGTATAGAAGATAACTGCGATAAAGAGCCCGATGGCAATGAGGTCAAAAACTCGATTGATCCTTGTTTTGTGGGTTTCTACATGTTGGGGTAGCTTTTGCATGTCGTTCACTTCCTTTTCTTATCTACTCTTTAATTTACGAAAAGATGTAATGAAAGTTTCAGTTAATGCACTCATACTTCTAAGATTCTATTTTACCTTTTCATGCTCAAATTAATGTTGAAAACCAAAGACCTAGCACCGTACCGATGTAATTTCCGATAATATAGCCAAGGGTCCCAACGACCAATATTGGGCCAATCAAGTCTTTCCACCCTTTTGCGATTGCTAATGCAGCGGCAGTCGTTGGCCCACCAATGTTAGCATTACTCGCTAAAAGTGTATCTTCCAAATTAGCATTCAACAGTTTTCCTGCCGTCAACGAAACGACCATATTGACCATGACAATGATGAATACGAAAACGAGAAGCAATGGTGCATTTTGTACGATTAATGGAATCGATGCCGGTATCCCAATTACCACAAAGAATAAATAAATCAAAAATGTCCCGAACTCTTGGCTGCCATTGATCTTTTCAAAATAAGATGGAAACAATGCTAATACAATAAACGTCACCGTAGTCAATACAAGGTATTTATCGCCAAAAATCGCATGTGCCAAGTTCATAATTCCTGAAACATTCTCACCAGAAGGAATTAGCCCCCCAATAAACTCTGCTAGTTTGAAAGATACGATAACAAGGAAGAAAGCTGTACCAATCGCCATTGCGATATCTTTTAACGATATGTCTTTTCTCTTCCAGAAACTTTCCGCTAACGTCTTCCCATCTTCTTGCGTAACTCCGTTTTCCACTTGATCGATATGTGGTGTAGAATAACGTTTTCTAAAGAATCCGATTGTCGGAATTAGCATCAAGATGACAAAGTAGACAGCCATCATCAAATTATCTGCGACGACTGTTGCTGAAACGAGATCCCCAGGTGCTTCAAACTTTCCTGCCATTGCCGCAAAGTTCACACCGCCTCCGACGTACGACGCGCTGATCATCCCTCCGATTTTATCTAGATAAGGGATGTGATCTTTCAATAGAAAGAAGCTAATGATGGTTCCAGCGACAGTTCCGATTGAGCTTAATAGAAATAGCGCGAGTAGTTTACCACTCTCGGTCCATATTTTCTTAATGTTTACATGGAAAAGTAAGAGCGGAATTGCGAGTGGGATAATGACACCCCACACTGCGTCGTATACTGGAGATTCAGTAGGTATGATGCCTGTATTTGAGAGAAAAATAGCGCCAACTAGCGCAATGATTGCACCAGAAATCTTGGAGGCCCAACTGAAACGTTGTTCTAAATAGATACTGAGAGATGCCACGACGACAATGATTCCCCATAGTGTGAGCGTGTCGTCAGGCTGAATCCATGTATTCGTCATTATGTACGCCTTCTTTCTGATATCAGATTGGCCATGAACCGCTCTGCATTTTTGTAACTGATTGCTTCAATGTCATCTTGAGAATACCCACGGTGTTTCATCTGTTCCAGTAATGCTGGAACTTTCGTGACATCTTCTAGCCCTTCCGTTAATACATCCATCCCTCCGCCTAGCGGATGATCACTTAAGTAATCAAGAAAGTCGAAGCCAAACGCAACGTGATCGATGCCTGCAATGGATACGATATGGTCGATGTGATCAATAAATCGGTCAACGTTTGGATGCCGTTCATCTACAAATTCACCATAAGCATTCAACCCGATTAACCCCTTTCGTTCGGAGACGATATGGATTTGATCATCCGATAAATTCCGTTCATGATTGCATACAGCTCGGGCGTTACTGTGCGAAGCGATAATGGGAGAGGTTGTGTTGTGGATGACATCCCAGAAACTTGGTTCATCTAAATGGGAGACATCGATGATAAAGCCTGACTTTTCCGACTGGGCTAGCAAATCGAGCCCAAGTGAAGTTACCCCTAGTTCCCCCTTGATAGAAGATGCTCCCGTCCCGCTCGCGAAAGCGTTTTGTTCGTTCCAAGCCATGATGATGTGTTGAATATTTTTTTCTTTCATGAATGCGAAAGCGGTGTCGATCGTTTCATTTTCTGACTTGGTAATCCACTGATCTAAGGAGGATAAACCCTCTATACCTAGATAAACCTTAACTTTCCCATCTGAAATAGTCTCTTCCTGAATACCATCGATAGGCTGAACAACCGCGTGCTTTGACTCTAGTAAGTCTGCCTCAACGAACTTGATAAGATCATGCAAACGCTCTAGTGGTTGATGAGAAAAAATAGGTTCTGTCCAAAACACACATATGATTGAACTTACACCCCCTTTTTTCAGTGTTGGATAATGGATTCTGTCAAAAACGTTCGTCTCCCCACGTGCTCTTCGGAAGGCGATGTCCGTAAACAAATCTGAATGTAAGTCGAAAACTTTCATAGAATCCTCCCTTATAAATATTCTAATATATTGGAATTTATACATTGTATCATATTTATCAATAGCTACTTTTACTTTTCCATAAAAAAAGCTTTGCACGTGGCAAAGCTTTTGAATCAATTTTTATTTTGCTGGTAAATGTTGAACCATTGTGACGTACGTAGATAATTCAGTACCAAGAATCGGATTATGCGGCGGTTTACCAGTTTGGTTCTTCTCTTGTTCAGCTCGAATCTTCGCCTTTTCGATTGCACGCTTTTCGCGCCACTCTGTGAAGTATTTTTCGTCTTCCCAAGTCGTGCAAACATGGAGTTCATCATGATCTTCAGTACTTTCTTTCATCCACAATTCCATCCGAACAAATCCCGGAAAAGTATGGACGGATTTTGGTTTTGCGAAGCGTTCCGCAACTTCGGCTCCTTTTCCTTTTTCGATACGAATCACGTTCACTGCTGTCATCTGGCTCATACGAGCGCCTCCTTTGTAGTTGGCAAATCCACTTTTTTTGAGATCATGTGTCACTGCAAACGTGCTAATGACTTCTTACTCAAGCATACGCCTACCCGAATCCCCAGACAACGCTCCCACCACTGAAATAGGGATTTCCCTTGGCTCAATTGTGTCTCGATTCCGATTAATTCTGCGATGTTACCGATTCTTTGCTAAATAATACCGATTGTTGCCAGGATGTTGCTGATTACCACTGCCGAATTGCCGATAACTGAGCACATCTTGCCGATTCTTCCACACAGCGGGATTGCCCAGCTTTCAACAAGCGAAGCGCTACCAATTAATCCCTAAAACCAGGTGAGTTGTGTCTTGATTCCGATTAATTCTGCGATGTTACCGATTCTTTGCTAGATAATGCCGATTGTTGCCTGAATGTTGCTGATTACCACTGCCCAATTGCCGATAACTGGCCCCTTCTTGCCGATTCTTCCACACAGCGGGATTGCCCAGCTTTCAACAAGCGAAGCGCTACCAATTAATCCCTAAAACTACATGAGTTGTGTCTCGATTCCGATTAATTCCACGATGCTACCGATTCTTTGCTGGATAATGCCGATTGTTGCCAGGATGTTGCCGATAACTACTACCAAACTTCCGATAACCGTCCCCATCTTTCCGATTCCTCCAACCGAAGGGCATATTGCCCTGCCCACCGCGATATGCTACACTTGCTTTAACTAAATGAACGACTCTTTTCTTATCCAGAGAGACCGAGGGACTTGGCCCGATGACGTCTCAGCAACCTGCTCACGCAAGGTGCTGCTGCCAACAGGGAAACCTGGCCGATGAGGAGAATTTGCGCTTAAGCAACTCTTCTCTGTTCGGGGGAAGAGTTTTTTGTTTGGCAAATTTTAGAGGAGTGATCCAAGTGGGTACGATTGAACGATTTACTGCACAAAAGGAACAGGTTATAAAGGAAGAACCACATAGCTCTGCAGGAGCCATGAAGCGTCATCAAACGTTTGCACGTGTACAGCAGGAGATCGATTACTTCGACCAAGGCGATTTACTTTCTAAAAAAGCGTTGCAAAAAGAACTGCAAGAGATTGCGGAATTGCAACGACAGGCTGACGAACTTGCACTGCAGATTCAAACACGCAAACAGAAGTTGCTCAAAGACACGTTCGGACCTGATGCGACTCAACTATTCAAATAACGCAAAAACCCTCTTCCCCACGAAAACTCGTGAGAAAGAGGGTTTTATTCATAACAAAACTATTTTTTCTTTGCCAATTCTGCAGGCACTTCTTCCCCGCCTCGATTGCGTAAAAACATGTAAAATGACGCGCCGAATATAATGAAATAGCCAATGAAGCTATAGACATCCGGAATTTGTCCAAGTAACACAAATCCGAGGATTGCAGAGAACACGACCGTGAAATAGTTGAACACTGAAATCTCTTTTGCCGGTGCGTATTTGTACGCAAGTGTAATCCCGAATTGACCAACTGTGGCGAACACTCCTGCTGCTAGTAAATACACGGTCTGTTGCAGCGACATGGGTTGATAGGTGAAAATCACGAACGGCAATAGCACAACGGTCGTGAATGTCGAGAAGTAAAACACGACGGTGTAAAACTGCTCACGGCCACCAAGTGCTCGTAATACGGTGTATGCACCACCTGCAAAGACTGCGGATAAAACACCAGCTGCATACGGAACAACATCGAGTGAAAACGATGGTTTGATGATGAACAACGTCCCGAGAAACGCGATTAAAATGCTATACAACTGAAATGGTTTTACATGCTCTTTCAAAAATATCGCCGCAAACACAATCGTAATGAACGGGCTCATTTTATTCAGCATATCTGCATCCGCAAGTACGAGATGGTCAATCGCATAGAAATATAACACGATGCCGATCGCACCGAGTGAAGAACGCAACAGCAACAAACGTTGGTTTTCACGCTTGCCGAACAGTCTTTCTTTGTAATGAATAACGAAGAAAAATGCAATGAACATTGATACGCCATTGCGGAAAATCGTTTTCTGCATCGTCGGGACATCCCCCGATAACTTCACGAATGCGGTCATAAGTGAAAATCCGAGTGCCGACGCTAATAGTAATAAAATTCCTTTGTTGCGATTTGTCATAAGAGCCTCCGGTTGAAAAACAATACAAGTCGTATCTTATCATACACCGATGACCGAATCAGTTATAACAAATCGCTCCATATATTGATGGCAGTCGCTAAAATCAGCACCGCAAGAATCCATTTCAGCACATTTGGATTCACTTTTTGTCCGAATTTCGCGCCGAGTGGTGCAGCAATGAGTGCCGCGACAATCAAGACAATCGCCGGTCCCCATAATACTTGCCCCGTCGCGATTTTACCTGTCGCAGAACCAATTGAGGAAATGAATGTGATTGCAAGAGATGAGGCAATTGTTATTCGGGTCGGGATTGCGAGTACCGTTAACATGATTGGAACGAGCACAAACGCTCCCCCCGCTCCAACAACTCCTGATGCTATTCCGACGACAAAGGCGAGTCCAGCCGCAAGCCACTTATTGAACATCACTTCACTCGCTGGTCGCTCCTCCACCTTTTTCCTTGGAATGAATAACAGAATTGCCGCCACCACTGCAAGCACACCGTACACCATATTGACCGCTTGCTCAGATAGCAAACTCGAACCTAGCCCTCCGATGAAACTCCCAACTAGAACCGCTCCACCCATATAAAGGATGAGCGTCTTGTGCAGAAGTCCTGTTCCACGATATGCCCAAACTCCCGCAATCGTAGCAAAGAAGATTTCTATTGCACTGATTCCACTCACTTCATGGGCAGTTAATGCGGTTAATCCGAATAACGGTGGGATGTATAGGAGCATCGGATATTTGACGATGGCGCCGCCGATACCTGCCATTCCGGATAAAAACGAACCGACAAACCCGATTAAAAATAAAACGACAATGAAACTAACACTCATCTCTAATACCTTCTTTCAAGAAAAAGAAGGAGGCACACATATCCCCCTTCTCTTTTCAAACTTATCCTTTTTTAATGAAGAATGTATAGACATTGTCTGACTCTGTTTGCTCCAGCAATTCATGTCCACCTGACTTTGTCCAAGCGGTCAAATCAGCTTTCGCACCTTTGTCTGTCGTCTTCACTTCAAGGATTTCTCCTGAGTTGACTTCTTTCATCGCATTGCGTGTTTTTACAATTGGCATCGGGCAAGACAGTCCCGTTGCGTCTAAAAAGTGATCTGCTTTCATTTTTAAAATTCCTCCTTAGTTATCGTACGGCACAACGATTCGGTCCAATTTCCATCTCTCGCTGTGTTTCAGCGTCTGGAGTGAGCACTCCCATATTGGTTTTTCGGATTTCCTGATAGGCATTTGGCTGTGGGGGCAAGTTTTCAGTTACAAGAACACGGAATTCGTTTTCATCCTCAACTTGCAAGCCGTGGTTTTCTGAAAATAATGTACTTAGTTGCTTAGCAACGCTGCCGTCTGCATTCACTTCTTTCATCTCCATGAAGTGCGCTGGTAGCACGATGAGGTCCTCAGATAACTGTTCATAGCGACTGTAGAGTGTTGTTCGTAAATCTCCTACCCAATCATCCGCCATCCCTGCAAGGTCAGGGCGTCCAATCGAATCAATGAACAAAATATCTCCAGTGAGTAAGTAAGCCTTATCCACGACAAACGACGTCGATCCGCTCGTATGACCAGGTGAGAATACCGCTTCTACTGAAGTTTTGCCTACAGTGACGCGAAGCCCATCTGCTAGTTTGTGATAGTCAAAGACGACTTCCTCCGCATCCTGACTCGGCAAGTAATAGGTCGCACCTGTTACTTCGGCAATGACACGTCCACCAGAAATGTGATCCGCGTGCAAATGCGTGTCGAATACGTGCTCAATCGTTGCGCCCTTTTCTTTCGCGAAGTTGAGGAACACATCCGTCATGCGTGTTGCGTCGATGACTGCCGCTTTACCCGCGTCAATCACCATATAAGAGAGACACCCTTTGCCTAGACGGACAAATTGATAGAGTTCTCCACCACTTTTCAACGTGCCCAATTTCACAGGCTCCAAGTATTCACTCCAAGCTTTCATGCCGCCTTCGAGATATGCAACGTCCATCCCCTCATCAGAGAGCATTTCCGCTATCATTTGTGATGATCCTTCTTTAGCACAGACAACCAGAATATCACGGTCCGCTGGTAATTCTCCTTTGATTTTATCGACACCATCCAATAAATCGAAGTATGGAATGTTCAAGTACTCAATAGATTCCCCTTCAATTTTCCAATCTGTAAACGCATCTTCATTACGCACATCTAGGATGAAGAGAGGCTTTTTGTCGATACTGTACCTTGCAACTTCTACTGGTTTCATAATACGAACTGCCATGATTGCTACCCCTTTCTATGATTAATTCACTAGTTAAAATGTTAGTGTCACGTCTGCTTCTTTCGCAAACTCCAGGAATGTTACTGCGCCGCCAACTTCGATACCGTCTACAAATGCGTCAACTTCCAATCCCATAACGTCCATTGTCATTTGGCACGCAATGAATTTCACACCAAGCTCTTGCGACATCGCAATCAGTTCTGGAATGGCTGGTACATTTGCATTTTTAAATCCTTCTGCAAAATGCTCTTTCCCTTCAGGTAGTGGAAGGTTGGCTGATGCTTGTTTGTGGATCAAGTTCAACCCTTCAAACGTGAAGAAGATTGTTACCTCGTGTTCGCTTGCAGCCGCTGCAGTAGCGATATTGAATACTTTGTATGCGTCAAAAAGTTCTCCATTTGCTGCGATAATTGCTGTACGTGTAGTCATGATTTCAGTTCCCCTTTTTTGTTTGTTTTGTCCACTCGGTCATGCCAGGCACGACGTTGTATAGGTTTTTGAATCCGTTTTCTGCTAGTTGGATCCCTGCGATTCCACTTCTTCTGCCTGTTTGACAGATGAGATATATGTCTTCGCTTTTGTTCAATTCATGCATTTGTGATTCAATTTCACTTAATGGAATATGAAGTGCGCCTGGAATATGCTCTTCTTGGTATTCCTGCTCTTCCCGCACATCAACGATTGTGAGTGATCTGTCTTCTTCCACTTTTCTCACAAAAGACTCCAAATCCATTACAGGAATTTCTTCTTTCACTTCAATCAGAGCACTATCTTTTTTCAAGAAGTGATGCAGCACATTACCTTCTGTTTCAGTTCCTAGATAGGCATGACCTGAACTCGTGGCCCACGCTTTTATATCAGCTGTAGAACCTTTGTCAGTCGCTAATACTTCCAGTACGTCCCCCGGTGACAAACCCTGGATTGCTTTTCGCGTGCGCACGATTGGCATCGGGCATGCAAGCCCTTTTGCATCTAGGGTATGAGCAGTTTCAATCATACGATCGCCTCCTTTTTCATCTGTAAATGCAAATGTATTTATTCAGTAGAACCGTCCCAAGCCATCATTCCACCTATCATGTTCGTTGCTTGGTAACCGTGATCTTCAAGAAGTTGCACGGCGCGACCACTGCGTCCACCTGAGCGACATACCATAATGTAGTTTGTTGCTTTATCCAAGTCTTGTAGTTTGAATTCAAGAAGACCAAGCGGAATGTGTGTAATTCCAGGAATCCTGCCACTTTCAACTTCATCGGTTTCTCGCACATCAATCAAATGAATAGGTTGCTTATCAGCTAGTAGCTGTTGTACTTCTTGTGGTGTTATTTCTTTCATTGCTATCTTCCGCCCTCCAATTACCCCCAAGGGTATAATTTTAGATAAAAAATATATGCGGGATTGAATACCCTACACCGTATATTACACGGTGTATCTTTGATTGTCAAAGAACGTGTTTTGCCTGATTGGGAAATTAGATACCCTCATGCTCTGGGGAGGGCAAGTTTCTGAGCACTTTCCGTGATTTATGAGCGGAATCTCAGCTTTATGATCACTTTTCAAGATATATGAGCAATCTACAACTTTCACAAACACTCATGCAGGTTGACTATATCTTCCCCCTCTAACACAGCAAAAAAACGCCTCCATCCAAGGAGGCGTTTAAAATGTTTCGTGCATTATTCAGCGGCTTGATTGATGCAATTGATTAGTTGTTGCTCTACTTCTTTTGCAGTGGTAAGTATACGTTCGTCACCAAAGCCTTCCATCAGTTTCGTAGGCAAAGGCATGGCAATCTTAACAGCTTCATCTTCTTCAAACACGACAATCTTACATGGTAAGAAGGCTCCTGCTAGCAAATTCTCATTCAATACATTTGCTGCGATAGAAGGTTTGCACACTTCAAGAACTGTATACGGCGCTGGCGGCTGAACCCCTTTCTCCTCCAGTTTCGCACTCAAGTCAAAGTTCCAAAGCACCCCAAATTTTGCTTCTTTCAAAGATGTTTCAATCGCTTGTATCGCTTCGTTTCGTGTTTTAGTAGTTTCTTTAACATATGTGCTCATAGAATAGTTCCTCCTCTACTTCAAGGCTGTCCTTAATTTTCCCTAAACAACTAGCAAGTAAACTTACCCCTTCGCGTCTGCTAGCCTTGCTTCGAGTTCTTCACTGTACTGGTTTGTTTGTTCACTTGACCAATCAAGAACTTCCTTCATATAAGAAATGACATCCTTTTTCCATTTCTCGACCCAGTGAATATCAAAGAATATGGCACCTGTTCTGCGCATGAAGTAATCTACTGGTGTTATCGCCATTTCATACTCAATTGCATAGAGCAATGTCAGTTGGATAGCGAGTGGAAGTTGACTAGATGGATTTACACGGCTCACGAGTTGTGCGACTTGGTTCGTATTTGTACCATACATGGATGCGATATTGAGGCCATCCTGGAAAGATAAACCGAGTTTCGTCAGTTCCTTGGCACGATCTTCCACATATGCTCGGTAGTCTCTGGATCTATTGAACTCTCCGCCTGATAAACGCAAATTTCTCGTCACGCAAGGACCTACTTTAACGCCTTGAACCTTCAATTTCTTGCTTATAATATCGGTGATTTCTTCCGCCATTTTCCTATATCCAGTCAACTTGCCACCCGCGATGGTTAACAAGCTTGTCGATGATTCCCACACTTCGTCTTTCCGGGAAATTTCTGATGTTCCTTTTCCTTCTTCTTGGATGAGCGGACGCACGCCTGCCCATGTAGACTCGACATCATTCATTCCGACAAACGCCTTTGGAAACATTGTAGTGATTGCGCGTAATAAGTATTCTTTATCTTCATTAGTCATTTTAGGGTTTTTCAGATCAGCTTCATAGACTGTGTCCGTAGTGCCGACATACGTTTTCCCATTGCGCGGAATTGCAAAGATCATTCGACCGTCTGGCGTGTCAAAGTAAATGGGCTGATGGAGTGGCAATACGGAACGATCGAATACTAAATGGACGCCTTTCGTCAACAGCAATTTGTTGCCTTCCACTTTTTCGTCAAGGTCCATCACTTGTTCCACCCACGGTCCTCCCGCATTCACGACAATTGTGCCATGCGCATTGGACGATTCGTCCGTGAGCTGATCGACCAACTTGACACCATTCACTTTCCCTTGTTCATCATACAAAAACTCAGTAACTTTTGTGTAATTAATCAAATCTGCCCCTTGCTCATAGGCTTTTTTTGCGACCTCCATCGTTAATCGGGCATCATCTGTTCGATACTCCACATATTCGCCGCCACCAATTAATCCTTCCTCATTCAGGAGTGGTTCATGTGTGAGCACCTCTTCTTTCGTTAGCATTTTTCTTCGTTCAGACTTTTTCACACCTGCCAGAAAATCATACACTTTAAGACCGAATGACGTCGATAGTTTGCCAAACGTTCCGCCTTTATAAAACGGTAGTAACATCCATTCCGGATGGGTCACGTGAGGTGCATTTTCATAGACAATTGCACGCTCTTTCCCAACATCCGCAACCAGCTTCACTTCCAGTTGTTTTAAGTAGCGAAGGCCGCCATGAACCAATTTTGTTGACCGGCTTGAAGTTCCCGCCGCAAAGTCTTGCATTTCTATAAGTAGCGTTTTTAGCCCACGCGATGCGGCATCCAGCGCAATCCCAGTTCCAGTAATACCGCCGCCAACGACGATGACATCGTAATGAGCGTTCGTAAGTTGTTGTAAAATATGAGTTCGATTCGTGTGCGAAAATGGCTTCATGAGCAAATCGTCTCCTTTTTCTAGACCGTATTAATAGATTCTCTCCTTACTGTACGCGTTCCGTTGTGCAAAGTCCTGCATTTACTAGGTCATGACTTCAACTGTGTGAACGAATTCAATTTGTTTAATTAAATTATAGATTTCTGGAAGGGTCCTTTTGGCAGACACTCTTGCTTTGATCTCCAACAAATGCATATCTTCCTCATCAAGATCTTTAATGCGGGATTGGAATATTTTAAATCGTTGCCGTTGTAATTCCAACATCACCGTTTCGATACTCGACTGTTCGTTCACTTTGATTCGGAATGTAAGTTCCTGGTAACGCAACCGTTTTGGTCCGTATTTAATAATAATGTATGGGATCAGTTCGACACTCAGGATGAGTAATAACACGCCGAAAATGGCTTCCATGTAAAAACCTGCACCTACTGCAATCCCAATTCCAGCCGCTCCCCAAATCATAGCAGCTGTTGTTAGCCCAGAGATTCTCTCATTCCCACGGCGTAAAATTACACCAGCACCCAAGAAACCGATACCCGATACAATTTGTGCAGCTAAACGGAGAGGATCCATCTGAATTTTGACTCCGCTCATACTATCCGGAAACGTGTACGCCGATTCAATGGAAACAATCGTCAACAAGCAACTTACGATGCTAATAACAAGACTCGTTTTTAATCCTAGCGGTTTACTTTTCAGTTCCCGTTCCAATCCAATTATTAACCCAAGTACTGCAGATATGCTCAACTTCATGATCATTTCTGCTTCCATCCAAAAGTCCATTTGCCCCACCTCCTGAACCGATTGTTTCTATAAGTGTATTTTCAGTGTACTCGAAGAATGCCACAACATGCTAGAAAGTGAATACAGATGTGTAGTTTCGTAGGCGATCTATCTCGTTGCAAGGCTCCTTCCAGGTTCTCCGACAGTTGTGGGTCATTGTCCGACACCCCCCTGCTTTCTCCGACACTTGGGTGAAGTTCCCGATCACCTCTGGCCATTTCTCCGACACCTAGCTCAGTTTCTCGATAACGAGACACAATTCAACTTCTTTAAAGGATTTATTGGTAGCGCTCCGCTTGTTTAAAGATGACCGATCTCCGCATCAAAAAACCCCCAGCCTGACCGTTTCATAAACGGCCCGACCGGGGATCTGTTATTCTATTCTCTACCATTCAAAGCAAGTACAGTCCGATACAATACATCGACTGCCACTGGCAATGTATCTTCCTTAATGTCAAAGCGTTCGTTGTGATGACCCGCTGCGAGCTCTGTACCAAAAATACAGTACGTCGCCTGGCCGTGGTTCTTTTTCACGCGTTCCATAAAGTAGGTCGCGTCCTCGGAACCTGCTGATGCATTGTCTGCATTGTGCACTTTCGTAATACCCATCGTCTCGTTTGCTACTGCACCTACCATTGCCGCGAGACCTTCTGAGCATTTGCAACTGATAGCCTCACCGACGATGTCGATTGAACACTCCACGTCATACATGACAGCCGCACCACGCAGTACGTTTTCTGCTTGACTGCGAATGAAGTCATTCACAGCGGAAGTTTCACCGCGAGTCTCTAATTTCATAGATGCCGTATCTGCAATGACGTTACGTCCACCGCCACCTTTGAGTTCACCAACATTCACACGAGACGTTCCTCCTGAGTGACGAGAAATCGCGTGCAAATTCAACGTTGCGCTGGCAGCTGCGAGTAACGCGTTCTTCCCTTCTTCCGGCTGCGCTCCTGCGTGAGATGCACGTCCTTTGAAAGTCACATCCATTTTCGTAGACGCCATAAATCCGTTCGCCGCTGAAACAAACTCACCGTGCGGAACACCTGTGCCGATGTGGATTGCAATGAAGAAATCCGCATCATCGACCACACCTGCTTCTGTCATCGATTTCGCACCGCGAGCCCCTTCTTCAGCCGGTTGGAATACAATGCGAATTGTTCCGTTAAAGTTTTCCGGATCTTCCGCTACCAGTGTCGCAAGCCCAAGTCCTATTGTCGTATGTGCATCATGTCCACACGCATGCATGGAGCCTTCTGCGATGGAGCGGAAACCAAGTTTGCCAGGAACGTGTTCATCATCTGTAGATTCAACTATCGGTAACGCATCCATATCAACACGAAACACAGTGACAGGCCCTGGACGTCCTGAATCCCAATCCGCTACAACGCCTGTAAATCCTTCTTCGAAATAAGGCAAGAACTCTTCGACTGCTCCATTTTCAACAGCCCACTTTACATGAGCTGCTATCTGTTCATCTGAAGGTTTACCTAATATTTCATCTTCGACCATTACGTCTTTTGCGAGTCGGACATCAAAACCGAGACGCGTCACTTCAGCTGCGACAATGGAAGCTGTCCGCATTTCCAAAAATCCTTGCTCAGGATGACGGTGCAAATCGCGTCGCCATTCTGTTAGTTGTTCGTGTAACTTTACAACCATCTTGCTACCCCCTAACCGTTATTTCAAAAATGGTGTAATGCCTGGTCCGAATGGAATGCCTGCATAGAAGAATAACAGAATGAGCAAAATCCAAGCAATCAAGAAACAAATTGAGAATGGAAGCATTAGAGAAATGAGCGTTCCGATTCCTGCTTTTTTATCGTATTTCTGCATGAATGTCAGAACGACAACCATGTAAGGTAATAGCGGAGTAATGATGTTTGTCGATGAATCGGCAACCCGATATGCGACTTGTGTAAATGCTGGGTGATAACCGAGTTGCATGAACAGTGGGACGAAAATCGGTGCTTCCAATGCCCACTTTGCAGATCCGGAGGTAATGAGGAAGTTCATAAGTGCCGTGAAAATAATGTAGCCAATAATGAGACCCATTCCAGTAAAGTTGATAGATTCTAAGAACATCGCTCCGTTTACTGCGATCCATGTTCCAATGTTTGACCATCCGAAGTAGGCAATGAATTGTGAAATCGCGAAGATCAGCACGATATAGCCTGACATGTCTTTCATAGACTCAGCCATATAACCCGCGATATCTTTTCCGCTCTTAATCTTCCCAACCGATATTCCGAATGTAATCCCTACTACTAAAAATAGGAATAAAATAATTGGAACAATCCCTGAGATGAACGGCGATGGAATCATTGTGCCACCTTCGCCTCGAAGCGGACTGTTTGGCCAAAAGATTCCTACTACAAGGATTGCAACATATAAGAGACCTGCAATTACTGCGTTGCGTAAGGCTTTTCCTGACCGTGGATCTTCTTCTTCCACTTCCAATTCAACAGCATCGCCTTTGTATTTTCCTAAACGCGGCTCTATGAATTTAGATGTGATAAATCCTGCAAGCAATGTAAGCATGAAAACAGAAACAATATTGAAATACCAGTTATCGACTGGTGTTACGATTATTGAGTCATCTACAATCTTTGCAGCTTCTGTTGAAATACCAGAAAGCAAAGCGTCCGTTCCAACGATGAATAGGTTCGCCGTAAATCCAGCACCCGCTGAAGCATAACCAACTGCTAGACCTGCGAGTGGGTGACGTCCTACTTTGTAGAAAATCATTGCAGCAAGCGGTGGAACAAGAAGCATCGCTGCGTCTGACGCAATGTTCCCCATAATCCCTACGAATGCGACCGCATATGTAAGCAACCAAGGGGGCGACTTCATAATCGATTTCTTTATAGCATAATCGAACAAGCCAACTTTTTCAGTAAGACCAATCCCTAGCATCATCGCAAGCACGATACCAAGTGGTGCAAAGCCTGTAAAGTTCGTAATCATGGATTCTAGAATGTACTTTAATCCTTCACCCGAGAGTAAGTTGTTGATCGGCAATGTTTCTCCTGTACCTGGGTGCTTCACCGATGCGTCAAACAGACTGAAGATGAACGATGCAATCATGACCGCTACGGCCATGCCTACGAATAGAATAAACGGATCCGGTAAACGGTTCCCCACTCGTTCGATGCCGTTCAATGCTTTGTTAAAAAACCCCTTCTTTGCTGTTTCCACTCTCATTCCCCCTATTCTTTTCAGCTACCGAGCGGTGAAGGCTGAACGCCTTCAGGTATCGGACATGTGTATGGATTTTCTTTGGCAAACTCGACAAACTCATCTCGAATCGGCGCCAGTAAATCTGTGTTTTCAAAAATTTTGAGTGCTGTGAGTGCCATGGATGCCCCTGCTCGCAGCATTCCTTTATGTGCATTTGACGATAACCCTTGGCTCGTCATCTGCCACGTATGCAACGGTGTTCCTAGGGCTGATGTAGAAGTCGACAATTGTGCGGTCGGCAAAATCCAGCTAACATCCGATACGTCTGTAGACGCCGTCAAAATTTCAGTTGTAATTTCATAAGGTGCAATGCAATCCGAGACGTATTTCCCTACGAATTCAGAACCATCCCCTACATAGCCAAACCCTTTCATCACGCCAAGGTAATCTTTCTGCTCTGGCTTTGATAGCGATTCAAAGATTCCTTTTGCATACTCTTTTTCATCATCCGTCGGCGGCTCAATTCCGATTTCTTGTAAGCTTTCATACAAAATCTCTTCAAGTGCCCGGTTCGGAATGTAGTTCGAGCAGGCTTTATCCACTTCAACGGTTACTTTAGTTTCCGTCATAAGGGCTGCTCCTTCTGCAATTTTGTTCACTCGCTCAAACAAATCCATGACACGTTCTGTATTGACATCACGAACTAAGTACAGCACTTCCGCATTCGCTTGAACGACGTTTGGTGCAAATCCACCTGTATTCGTAATGGCATAGTGAATGCGTGCCTGGTCCGGCATATGCTCTCGCAAATATTGAACACCCGTATTCATGAGTTCAACAGCGTCAAGTGCACTACGTCCTAAATGCGGTGAGTTCGCGGCGTGTGATGGTACACCTTTAAAGCGATAAAACACTTGAATGTTTGCAAGTGTACTCAAGCTCATAATGCTGTTTGTTGGCGATGGGTGCCAAGTGAGTGCAAGATCAGTTCCGTCAAATACTCCCTCACGCGCCATGAACGTCTTGCCGGAGCCCCCTTCTTCCCCAGGACAACCGAAGAATTTCACGGTGCCTGTTAACTTGTGTTCTTCTAAATACGCTTTCGCTGCGCATGCTGCCGCAAATGCACCGGTTCCGAGTAGATTATGTCCGCAACCATGACCAATATGACGCTCCCAGCGTTTTTCTTCGATAGAGTTCGGTTCCTGACTTAGCTCAGGCAACGCATCGAATTCCCCCAGAAACCCAATGACTGGATGCCCTTGTCCAAAAGTCGCTGTGAATGCGGTTTCAATTCCACCAACACCGCGTTCCACTTTAAATCCTTGCTGCTCACATTGCTCAGACAAGTACTTGGCAGATTCATATTCCTCAAAACGTGTTTCAGGATGATAAAAAATGTATTCGCTGACTTGTTCAAAATAAGTAGCATGCTGCTTTAAATAGTCTTTTGTGAATGCGTGCAAACTCACTTGCCTCTCCCCCTTTAATATATTGAATACAAATAATAGACTGACTATATAGTAAATAGTATTTCAAGATTCGTCAATACACGACATATAATTTGTTAAAAAATGATTATCAGAAAAGAAAAAGTAGAACTATTCATCCATCCTACTATTTTTTTAAGAAAGGTAGACCTTTAAATTTCCCCTTTCAATAAATAAAGTGAAAAAAATAGAGCTGTCTCAAAAGTTCATGGAACAACATTTTGAGACAGCCTATTCCGAGTTTTGTGTATCAAGTTAGTAATTGAAACGAACTACCGTCAAGGGGATTCTGCTTCCAGGTTACATCGGACCCCAATTAATCAGTACGCCTATAATAAGGAAGATAATTCCCAGGACAGTCCAAATCAGTAACAGTGGGAAAACGAAGCGCACCCATTTCGTCCATGAGATTCCTGCGATCGCTAAGTTTGCCATAAGAATCCCTGAAGTTGGTGTGATGACGTTTGTAAACCCGTCTCCCATTTTGTATGCCTGAACTGCTACTTGACGAGGAATTTCCATCAAGTCGGCGAGCGGGGTCATGATTGGCATGACGATAACTGCCTGACCACTTCCGGATGAAACGAGAATATTGAACAATTCGTTTGCTATGAACATGACCACAGCACCGCTGACACTTGTAAATGGAGTCATTACGTGCGCCATTCCATTAACGATGGTGTCCAGAATGTTCCCTTTTTCAAGAACAACAACGATTGAACGAGCCATACCAATAATCATGGCACCATAGACTAATCCTTTCGCACCCTCGAAGAACTCTAAAACTAATCGATTTGGTGTTAATTTTGCAATGATTGCAGTTCCGACAGCAATGATTAAGAAAATAGCTGCCATTTCATTTAGTGACCACTCGAATTTAAATACGCCGAATACATAGGTAGCGATACCTAAGACCAGCCAGATAAGTACTAACTTATGAGTGCCTGTAATTTCGACTTCTTTATTTAACTCATCACGTTCTTCAATTTTCGGAAATGGGTTTGAGCCCAATACACTTTTCGAAGGATCTTTTTTAATCTTTTTCACATACCAAGAGACATACAGTATTGTCGTTAATAGAATGACGATATAAATAATAATACGATATCCGATTCCTGAGAATAAGGGCAACTGAGCAATTTGTTGTGCAGTCCCTGTTGTCAGTGGATCTAGAAATGCCGTATTAAATCCTGCGTATGCTCCCAAGTAAATAATTGAGACACCCACTACAGCATCTAACTTCATCGACCTCGCTAAAATGATTCCAATCGGGATGAATGCAATAACGGCATTCACGATAATTCCCAAAGTTCCGAAAACAGAAAACAGAACCATTACAATTGTGATTAAGACAAGCTCTTTGTTCTTCGTCTTCTCAATCGTTTTTAAAATCATGGCGTCAATCGCGCCTGTCGATTCAATAACTGCAAACGAACCGCCAATGATTAACACTAAAAAGATTAGTGGCGCAGAACTGATCATTCCTTCCTGTATCGCAAGAAATACATCAATGAGACTGGCCGGTGTGCTGGCAACCTGTTCGTATCCATCCGGAACGACAACTGTAACTCCATCAACTTCTTCCCGTTGAAACTCCCCTGCTGGAATGATATACGTCAAAACAGCCATAAGTGCCAATATTAAAAAGAGAATTACGTATGCATCTGGAATGCCTATCTTTCTTTTCCGTTGTTTTTTCTCCATCAAAACACCCCTTTCTGAATTGTCGTAACATTTCGTTGACTAACACTATAGTAAAGCTTATAATTCATTTTGACAATAATAATTTATAAGATTCATTCGAAAGTTGGAGAGTTCATGGACTTTAAAGAAAAAACAAAGGCGGCCTATCCAGATTTAACCTCAGGCTTAAAAAAGGTCGCTGAAGCTTTATTAATTAACCCAATTATGTTTGCTACACATCCAGCAAAAAAGATTGCAAGCTTAATTGACGTAAGTGAAACGATGATTATTCGGTTCGCAAAATCAATTGGCTATCCTGGTTTTGGAACGCTACAGACCGAAATTCAGCGTAGTCTTCTGTCGCTCACGCCACCAAGCGGAGTCGACCCCCACACCGTTTCCGATCCTTATTCAGGAGTGATGGAGAGCGACAGTAAAAATATTGCTCAAATCGCAAACCAGTTAGATTGGAATACCACGGAAGCAGTTGTAGGCCATTTATCCGCTTCTGCTTCTGTGAAAATAGTTGGTTATTACCAGTCCTATGCATATGCACACTGGTTCTCGTTTTTACTCAATAGTTTACTGGGCAACACATCGCTCTATCATCCGGAGACTGAAATTGGTATTTCTACTTCCGGTAAAGAGAACTGCGTCGTACTTTTTTCATTTTATCGGTACGCACTCGGTTCAATCCGATTAGCGAAAGAAGCGAAAGAGCGAGGGAATACCGTAATTATCATTACGGATTCGCTCGTGAGCCCCGCCAATGAGTTTGCAGATTATACCCTTGTCATACCGATTTCCCAGAAATCGATTTTGGAAAAGGGACCTGTGACGTTTTCATTTTTGAACAGCATCCTTCTTCATATTGCCAAGAAAAATGGAAAACTAAGTTTTGTGAACCCGACAAGTAATTATTTCATCAATGAAGACACTGATAAAAATTGAAAAGGAGTTTTAAAATGACCTCATTCAGCAAAGAGAAAGTATCCGAAACATTCGCTCACTTACATGCTAATCCTGAATTGAGCTGGAAAGAGATTAAAACGACAGAATTTGTTAAACAAAAGCTTGAAGAAGCTGGCTG
Source organism: Sporosarcina sp. SAFN-010 (assembly GCF_059415065.1). Lineage (NCBI taxonomy): Bacteria > Bacillati > Bacillota > Bacilli > Caryophanales > Caryophanaceae > Sporosarcina > Sporosarcina sp. SAFN-010. The sequence continues at coordinate 585,522 of NZ_JBPFDS010000001.1, forward strand.
TAAAGTTCGTGTCTTCGAGGATTGCACAGGAGTTATTGGGGATATTGGGAATTTTGATAAAGGGAATCCAATCATCGCTTTAAGAGCGGACATGGATGCTCTATGGCAAGAAGTCGATGGAAAGCTTCAGGCGAATCATTCATGTGGTCATGACGCCCATATGACCATGGTTCTAGGGGTACTCTGGAGACTGAAAGACACTCCTGAGTTACTTGAAAATATGGGCGTCCGCTTCATATTCCAGCCTGCGGAAGAAGTCGGCGCCGGAGCGTTGAAACTTGTCGAACACGGTGTCGTGGATGACGTAGATTATTATTACGGGATCCATTTGCGTCCTTTCCAAGAAACAGAAAACGGTAAGGCAGCCCCAGCTATTATTCATGGTGCGACCGGATCTATTGAAATAGAGGTGCGCGGGGATGATGCACACGGAGCACGTCCACATTTGAATTCGAATTCGATAGAGGTAGGAACGTACTTAGTGAACGCCATTCATACGATCTATCTAGATCCTACAATTCCACATTCAGCAAAAGTCACTCGTTTCCAAGCGGGAGGACTAAATACCAATATCATTCCCGGTAACGCCTCATTGGCAATAGACATTCGAGCTCAAACGAACGAGCTGATGGAAGAGTTACAAAAGAAAGTATACGCAGTGATCGACTCTGCAAATGAGCTGTTTGAATCTAGTGTAAAAATCACTAATGAGCATGGAATTGCAGCAGCTTGCGTAGATGCTGATGCACAAAAAATCGCACAGCGTGCAATTGAAATGAGCCTTGGTAAAGAAAATACTGTAGAGCCCATTCTTACACCAGGTGGAGACGATTTCCACTTTTACACCATCAAAAAGCCGCATTTAAAGGCAACAATGATCGGGCTAGGTTGTAATTTATCGCCCGGTCTTCATCACCCCAATATGACATTTGATAGAGATGCGATGTACAACGGCATTGACATCTTGACGACCATTGTCAAACTACACGCTGAAGGAGGCGTTGAATGATGCAATCTATCCATATTAAAGAGGTAATTCTCCACCATACGAAGGTATCGCTAATTGCCCCATTTACAACGAGTTTTGGAACAATGGAGCAAAAAGATGTTTGCCTAGTCGAAGTAGTAGATGATACAGGGGTTTCCGGCTGGGGAGAAACCGTTACAAGTAACGAGCCTTATTATAATGAAGAGACTACCGCAACAACCGTTTACATGTTGAAAGAATTTCTTATCCCTCGTTTGTTGAAGAAAGAGATTTCTCATCCTAACGAAGTACACGATATGCTGTCGTTTGTTAGAAGAAATAATATTGCAAAAGCGGCGATTGAGACTGCAATTTGGGATGTATTCGTTAAGAAAAATCATACATCCATTGCAAAATTACTCGGTGGAACACAAACAGAAATCGCAGTGGGTAAGAGCATCGGTATTCAAGACACTCCTGCTAAATTGGTTGAAAAGGTCCGAGAGTTTGTTGATGAAGGTTTTAAAAAAATTAAAGTGAAGATTAAGCCTGGAGCAGACATAGCATATCTAAAAGCTGTTCGCGATGCATTCCCAACTATCCCTTTGATGGCGGATGCAAACTCAGCTTATACACTTAAAGATATCGACCACTTAAAAGAGTTGGACTCCCTGAACCTTATGATGATTGAACAACCTCTAAGCCATGACGACATTGTGGATCACCGGATCCTACAAAAAGAACTCACAACTCCTGTCTGTTTAGATGAGAGCGTCCACTCACTTGACGATGCGCGAAAGGCGATTGAATTAGGCAGCTGCAAAATCATTAACATTAAGATTGGACGCGTCGGTGGCTTATATGAAGCAAAACGTATTCATGATTTATGTATGGAACATGACATTCCCGTTTGGTGTGGAGGAATGTTAGAAACAGGGGTTGGACGTGCGCACAACATCCAGCTGACTACATTAAAAAACTTCACGATTCCCGGTGACACAGCGCCGTCAGCACATTATTGGAAAGAAGATATTGTAACACCGGAAATTGTAATGGATCACGGTATCATTCAAGTTCCTTCCGGAGATGGAATTGGGTACGAAGTGGATCGGGATAAACTGAGCAAGGTATTGATCAGTTCTGAACGTATTACTGAAGTTGATACGACTCATCCAATACCTAGTGCGTGACTGGTTGAAAAAGACTGTCCAGATTGTCAGTAGAAACTGATCCTTGTGGCAACCTATTCTTTTGACAACACAATTCATCTAGATGAATTGTGTTGAAGGGAATTTCAAAACTATAGATTAAGAAGTCACGGTGATCGAAGCAAAAGGTGGCGTCTCCGGAGGGAATACTATTGGAAACAACCTAAGTTTGCGGCTTCCTGCCACAACGGTTGCATGACCTACGTCCTGTAGGCCCGCGTCCACCTGAAACGTAAATCAATACCCTTTCATTTCTGATTCATGAAATGCTAAAAAGGCTATCCTGAAGAGTCATTGACCTCCTGGGATAGCCTTTTCACATATAGAAATTAACGAATATCTTTTTCTATCTTACCGTCTTTAATAACAACTTGAATCGTATCATGATTCGCCAACGACTTAATATCTTCTAATGGATTGCCTTTAACAATGACAATATCTGCGAGCTTGCCTGTTTCAATCGTGCCAACGTTCTCTTCCCAACCAAGACATTCCGCTGCAGTTTTCGTAGATGCTACAATTGCATCCATCGGCGTCATCCCTGCGTTACACATGAGTTCAAGTTCACGCAAGTTCGTACCGTGTTTGAATACACCAGCGTCAGTTCCCATCGCGATTTTCACTCCGGCTTTGTACGCTTTTGTGAAGCTCTCGACGTGATGATCAATGACTTCTTTCGACTTTTGCACCGCACTTGCTGGCATTCCGGTTGCATCCGCCGTTTCTAGTACTGCAATAGGAGCTAGCAATGTTGGCACTAGATACGTTCCATTTTCAATCATAAGGTCAATCGCTTCATCGTCAATGAAAATCCCATGCTCAATCGAGTGAATGCCTGCACGTACTGCGTTCTTGATTCCTTCTGCCCCTTGTGCATGAGCCATGACGCGGGTGTTCTTACGGAACTTCCCTTCTTCCACAATAACTTTCAGCTCTTCCAATGAAAACTGAGTGAATTCAGGATGATCCGTCGCACTCAACACTCCGCCTGTCGCATGAACTTTAATGACTTCAGCACCAGCACGAAGCATTTCACGCGTTTTCTTACGCACCTCTTCAACACCGTCACACATCCCGTTCGGCATGCCCGGATATTCTGAAGCGAGCAAGTCCACTGTATTCCCTGAAACCGTATACCCATCTCCATGACCACCTGTTGTCGTCAAAGCGTTAATACTCAATTGCATGCGCGGCCCTGAAATCAAACCATCTTCCACTGCCTTTTTCACTCCAAGATCCGTACCAAGTGCATCGCGAACGGATGTAACGCCCGCATGCAATGTAGTTTTCAAGTACTCTGCCGCTTGGTAATACATGAACGAAAATGGTGTAGCGAGACGCTCTGCGACTGGTGAGTACTCCATCATCATATGCACATGCGTATCGATGAATCCTGGAACGATTGCACCACCTTGCGCATCAATTTTGGTCTCATTCCCAGTTGGTGTATATCCTGCTTCGTCCCCAACGTAGTCAATTCGATTTCCGGAAACGACAACAATTTTACCTTTTGTTGGTTCTGCACCTGTTCCATCAATAAGTAGTCCATTATTAATAATTGTTTGTGTCATGAAAAACCCTCCATTTTATAATGTTTTGATCAAAATCCCCGCAATGACTACGGATGCAACAGTTACCGTCGTAAACCCACCGATAACCATTGGAGCTAGCAATTCATTGAAAATCACTTTTTCTTCTTTCTCGTCACGTGCACAACTCCGACTCACTTCTTCACAGAGGATGTAGTCTCCAGGGAACCCGAACAACGCTGTAAGAGCGACAGGCATTCCTTTGTAAGGATGCCATTTGACAAGTTTTGCGGTGAGATATCCACCAATTGAAATCCCGATACTTCCTATTGCAAGGATAGTAATAATAGCTGGTAAGTTCTCAATCACCTGACTTGGTGTAACGCCTGCCATAGAACCTATGACGACAAAGATGATTCCAATCATTGTAATCGTGAATGAATTCGCACGTTCCAATTCGCTCGATTCAAATACACCTAATCTCAAGCCAATAATACCAATCAATAAGCACCAAAGTGTGTAGTGGATAGGTGTCACCGTACCAAGCGCTACTCCGATTCCTGCGCCAGCAAAAACGAAGAATAATTTAAGGACAGCACTCGTGCGTAGAGGGCTTTTCTTCTTCTGGACAACTTCTGCCTCTTCTTCCTCCAAAGAATCACCCGTCATTGAAACAAATGAACCGTCGTCAATTTGACCTTGTATGACTCCTGCATATTTCTTCATAAAATGCATCGCAAGCGGCATTCCGACAACACCTTGAAACGCAACGACTAACGCAGGAATGATGACAATTGACGTCAATCCGAGTTCTTTCAATTTCTCTGAAGTTACAAGAAGAGCAATGATGCCACCACTGACAGGCCCGACCCCTGCAACCGCTGTAGGATAATCAAAAATCAATGGAACGATGAGTAAAATCAAGATTCCTGAGACAAGTACACCGCCAAGGGCAATAATGACCGCCTTGTACTGTGACTTCACAAGTGAAAATGGAATCATCGTTCCCATATGTACAATCGCCGGTCCGATTAAAATAGCACCGAGTGCAGCGAATTGGGAGACTTCTAAAATATCTTTCGGGAATATTCCAGTCCAAGAAAGAACTAAGAAACCGACCATCGCTGTCAGAAGCATCGGAATCCGTGCTCTTGAAATAATCGAGAGCCATTCGCCGAGCGCAATTAATGAGAGTACTAGTACAGTAGCTATGAGTGGATTAGAAAGCATTCGGCTCATCCCCTTTTGTGATTTTTCTAGTATTTCGCAATTCTTTAGATGCGAGATATTCAATATATCACCGATATTTTTATATGTAAATAGTTTTTTCGACACCTTTAGACTTTTCTGTGTATTTATTATTTTTGTAATCGCTTACTTCGTTGTCTTCATCATATTTACCAAACGACATTTTTTTAAAGTTAAAATACATATCTTTTCACTTTTCCAATATTTCAGCTTGCTAAGTGTCTCTTCCCTTTAGTTCTGGTACTCAAAAAAGGGAATTCTCATCCACCTCTATGCTTCAAATCAACTACCAAGAACAACAAAAAAGCCTGCAATGCTTTTTGCAGGCTAAAAATCGATGTATTATGAGTTCGAATCCGTTACTTGTTGGAGCACTTGTTTTCACGTCACCGATACCGATCGACGCTTTAAGGATGGCGCTTTACCTTGGACTTTTTCACCTATCGGAGCAAGCAACTCTTCAATGATACTGACGAACTGTTGGTCAGTTTGGATAGCTAATTCGTCTGTATATACATCCATCGCAAATTTCCAACATTCCATTCGTTTCTTGTCTGACAACGTTTCACGCAACTGATCAACTAGTGGACTACCTGGCTTAAGCTGCGTGACCAATCCTTTTGGAATCAGCGTTTCTAAGTTCATTTCTTCCTGACCAGGTAATGCAGAATGGATAAACATCGGGATTCTTTTGCGGAGCGCTTCGCTGACTGTAACTCCACCCGGTTTTGTGACAAGGGCGTCTGCCACTTCGTAGAGATCATTCATCTCTTCTCGGGAAGTTACGTACGATAACGGTTGGATATGCGAGAGGTTCCAAGATTCGATTTTCCGATATAATCTCTCATTATGGCCGCATAGCACAACAAATTGAAAATCATCCACTTGCTCCAGTTCTTCAAGCATTCGGGATCGACATCCCAATCCACTGTTTCCACCTGCTAGAAGAATCACAGGTTTGCTTTGTGGTCTTTGCGAGGTCGTTTTGCTGTCAGGACGCCTGATTTTCCGGTGAACTGGAATTCCCGTGACAATCAGCTGTCCAGGTACGTTGGGATCCTTCGATAACTGCTCCTTCGATTCCAAAGTAGGCAGGAAATGTGCATCGATTCCACGATGTCCCCAGTAGTCATGGACGAAAAAGTCTGTATAGACATTCACGACCGGTACGTCGCATTGGCCGGATATTTTCAATTTACTGAGCATGCAAGAGGGCAGACTGTGTGTACAGAAAATAAGGTCTGGCTGCTCCTCTTTCAACATTTTTTTCAATTTATGCAAAAACAGCGGTTGATGCCAAATATACTGTTCGTCCAGTGGCTCTTGGCTGAAATAGAGTTTTTTATATGTCTTGCTATACAGACGAGGTGCACGTTTAATCCATTGCAGATAGCCTGTTGTAATGACTCTTTCCAGCAATTTATTCGTTTCTGACAATAAGTCGATTTTCTTCACTTCAGCGTCAGGATACCGTTGCTGAACTAAATCCATCAGTGCTTCCGCTGCCTGATGATGTCCTGATTGCATTTGTAAATGAGGGAAAAACAAGATTTTCTTCATCTTTTGCACCTCCAATGTACACGTTTTTCAGTTTTCCACTATTTTCTTCGACTTGACTTTTTTAAAGAGAAACCAGCCGATCATCACCACTAAGAAAAACACACCTACGAGGGAAGCGTAACTTGGATTGACATGGAACGAACGGCCAAGTACATATCCTACAATTAGAAAAGGCATCACCCAAAGAATTGTTCCAAAGACAGCCAGCCCGATGAACTGATAGAAAGGCATTGCTGTCAATCCTGCAAAGTATGGACTGATCTGCCGAATGCCCGGCATGTAAAACCCAAACAAAACTGTGCGTTTACGTCTCCGTTTAAACGATTGCTCCGCTTTCTCCCAGCGTTCTTTCGTTAGGCCGATAAATTTCCCGACTTTGTGCAACAGTGGATATCCAATGAATCGACCTCCTGCGTAAGCGGTCAACATGCCAGTCAATGCGCCTAATATCGCAGCGATTAAAGAAGGAAACAGTTGGAGTTGATGTTGTGCAATAAGAACACCGATCAAAAAGATCAGCGATTCTTCAGGTGAAGGAATGCCCACAATCCCAAAGAACAAGAGAATGAAAATGACGATGCTCCCATACTGAAGTAGATAGTCTGTCAGCGCATCAATGGACATGAATATGCTCCTGTCCATTCTTCATCAGCTCCTCCGGTGAGATGAATCGGGTTCCTTTTTCAGTGGCTTCCTGAATATAAGATTCCAACACGTGAAGCATGTGTGCAGGGGCTTCGTCATCCGCTCCCGGGTTGCTTCCATCATCATGCAGCACCACAATCGATCCATCCGCTGGTATTGCACCCAATCTATCAGACAGTTCTTCATCGCATGTTCGAATCTTCCAATCTCCTACAATGTGAGTCCACATGATCGTGAAGAATTGGCGTGAGACAGGCAAGGTCGCTAGATTGAAACGTCCCCAAGGAGGACGATAAAAAGTAGGTTCGCTCCCCGTGATCTCTTTAATCACTTTGGCTGTACGCTTTATTTGCTGATGGGTTTGTTTAGGAGTGAGTCGCCAAGTTGAAACGTGTTCGTAATGGTGGATGCCGATAGAGTGTCCTTCTGCACACATTCTTTTTATGATTTCTGGATAATTTTCGGCATGCTTCCCTACAACGAAAAATACAGCTTTGATATTATAGTGTGCTAACAAATCGAGCAATTTCGGTGTATAAAGCGGATTTGGACCATCGTCGAATGTAAGTGCGATTCCTGTACCGTTACGCACCTTTTTCTGTATTCCAATACTCGTTATACGTATAAGTAGCGTTGCTGCATATGTGTACAAACTATAAATCAGTATTGGAACTGCAAAGAAAGTCAGTATCCCCTTCCTCATCGATCTCCCTCCTCTCGCTTCTCTTGTATACTATGTTTTACCCATTCTTTTGGAAGATGAACATCCTTAGTATGACAAATCTTTCTTTTGAAATAACTAGGGAATTCATGAAGACTTTCTTAAGATTACAAGTAATGCATGAAGCTTCTATTTAGTTATATGGAAAAACCGTGCATGGCGTTCATGCACGGTTTCTTTTAATTTTCCTATTGGGGTATTGGCGGTTTTCGTTCTTCGATTGTTCCGCCGGAGTCGTAGTCTTCCACTTCAATCAACGGAGCTTCTAGATAATTAGCTTCTATGTTACTAATAGGACAACATCATAATTATTCCGCAAACAAAGGAATCATCTGTTGTGTGTGAACATCGACCAATCCGATGTCTGTGATACGGATTTCAGGGATGACTGTGAGTGTCAGCGATGAGAGGGCCATTGATGGTGATCTTCTGCCGACTTGAACGCCCATTGAGCGTGCGACTTCGTTGAACTTTTCAACTTTCGGACCGAGCTGTTCGATAGGTTCAGCTGCCATCAGTCCTGCGATTGGTAGATCCACTTGTGCTTGCACGATTCCATCTTTGATCAAACACAATCCGCCACCTGTTGCTTCAAGTGCTTGTGATGCAGCGTACATATCAGCTGCGTTTGTACCGACGGATACAAGATTATGGCTATCGTGTGCGACAGTCGTTGCGTATGCGCCTTCACGAAGACCTGCATTTTTCAGAACACCGACGAATGGCTTACGATTCTGTCCATGACGCCCAGTAACTGATGCGAATAGATATCCTTCAGGTAACTCAGAAATCACACCATCTTTAACATCTAATTCCACTGTTCCGCGCGCTGTTGTCCCGATCTTCGTCATTTCCATTGTTGTCACAGTGACTTTCCCGTTTTCAATCGGTGCTTTGAGAACAAAATCAGAAGTGTTAAGTTCCGGAAGCTTGACGGTATTCTTTGTCAATGGAGGAACCGCACTTTCGATCGTTTCAAGAAGCTCACCGGATTTCACAACCATCCGACCGTCTGACCAAACGTCTTCCACTTTCATCGATTCGAGTGATTCTATTAACGAGAAGTCCGCGATGTAGCCCGGTGCAATGGCTCCACGATCATGCAGTCCAAATCGTTGCGCCCCATGTAACGTGGCAAAACGTATAGCAAGTGGCGCTGGAATTCCTTCTTCGATACAACGACGAACGACACGGTTTAACTGACCATTATGCAACATATCATTCGGTTCCACATCGTCTGTACACATCGCGATATTTGATGCATATGGCAGCTGTCGCCATGCTTGTGCAGCGATATCTGCAAACTGGCTGACACTCGATTCACGAATGTAAATGAGCATCCCCGCACGCAATTTCTCTACGATTTCCTCGACTGTACGACTTTCATGATCGGAATTCACACCAGCCGCTAAATACGCCGCAAGATCACGTCCACCAGCACGTGGCAAGTGGCCTTCATTTAATACGCCTGCATCGAGTCCGGTTTGTACAATCCCGGCCATTCGATCATTCTGCTGGATAACCCCTATGTAATCCATGATTTCTGCGATTCCGACAACATCGGGTAATTTCAGCAACTCCGCCACTTCAGCTGGTCCAAATTCAGCACCCGCTGTTTCTACGCCTGGTACAGCAGGAACACATGAAGGAATCGTCGTCAAGATTTGAACTGGAAGTCCTCGACTCGCTTCCACCATATACTGAACACCTTCAGCCCCGAGTACATTTCCGATCTCATGCGGGTCGATCACAGCAACAGTCGTCCCCCGTTGTATCAATGCTCGGGCAAACATATCTGGTGTCACCATCGTGCTCTCGATATGGACGTGGCAGTCAATTAATCCCGGAATCGCGTACTTGCCACGACCATCGACGACTGTCTCCCTTTCTAGTTTGAAGTCTGGTTGTCCATTTTCGTATCGGGCAATCGCGCTGAATCGATTTTCTTTAATTCCGATATCTGCCTGATAGATTTCCGCCGTAAATACGTTGACGAGTTGAACCCCTTCGATCACCGTATCCATCCGGATATCTCCACGTGCAGCAGCTGTAATTTGTTTGCGAGTATACATAAAATCTATCTCCTATCTATAGTTAGTCTGCAATTGTTATGAAATATAAAATGAGCGGTACCACGAGCACATAAAGCCCAGGGTGAATCTCTTTATGACGTCCTGAAAGTGCCTTCACAAGAACGTAAATGATAATCCCTGCTGCGATTCCGTTACCGAAGTTGAATGTGAAAATTGTAATGACAATCGTCATGAACGCCGGAAGTGATTCTGTCACGTCTTCAAAATTGATGTTGCGTACAGCAGATAGCATCGTCAATCCTACTAATATCAATGCCGGAGCCGTTGCTTCTTTCGGGATAATCATAATTAACGGTGTGATGAAGATTGTCAGCAAAAATAGAAGTCCTGTTGTGACCGCAGTCAATCCTGTACGTCCACCTGCTTCAACACCTGCCGCAGATTCTACATACGTCGTCATCACGGGAACGGAAAATAGCGATCCAAGTGCAGTTCCGCCTGCATCGACGAGAAACGGCTTATCGATATTCGGCAAATCCCCGTTTTTATCCAACATATTCCCTTTACTACCGACGCCTAACATCGTTCCAAGGCTTGAGAAAAAGTCAGGAATGAAAAACGCCAGTAAGAACGGGAAATACTCCAATTTCAAAGCATCCATAATATCAAGTTTGAATGCAACAGGTGCAATACTTTCCGGTAATGAAAATACTGATGACGGTAGCTTCGTAATGCCCATCGGAATTCCGATGATTGTTACTAATACGATTCCAATCAACAAATGCCCACGGACTTTACGAGCCAACAGCACTGCCATGATGAAAAATCCAATCAGTGCGAGAATAGCATTCGGCGAACTCAAATCCCCTAGTTGAAGCGAGTTTGACTGTTCGCTTGCCTGTACAAGACCTGCACTTCTGAATCCAATCAAAGCGATGAACAACCCTACACCTGCACCAATAGAAAGTTTGATGGCAGGCGGCATGAGCCGAACAATCAGTTTTCTAAGTCCCAAAATGGTAAATAAAACGAACAGAATACCTGAAATGAACACCATCCCCATACCCGTCTGCCAAGGAATTCCCTCAGCAAGGACAAGTGTGACCGATAGAAAAGCAACAGATCCTAGACCTGGCGCGAGTGCGAACGGGCGGTTGCTGTATAGCCCCATTATGATAGTAATGACACCCGTCATCAAAATAACTGCTACTGTCGCAGGACCTTTTGGCAATCCTGCGTTGTCCAACATGCCAGGTACGACAATCAGAACATACAGCATCGTCATGAAAACCGTTAACCCCGCAGCCATTTCCGTTCGAGGCGTCGTGCCGAAATCTTTTAGCTTAAAAAGTTTCTCTGTTATCCCTTTTGCATTCATCTGCAAACCTCCTAATTATCGTTCAGACTTACTTGTACGAACGTAATATCTCTTGTATCTCTAGTTATTGCATACGCATGCAATAAAAAAGTCCGGCATGCAACAAGTAGTTGCAAACCGGACATACGAAAGTTAAAGGGTGTGTGCAGATCTTACGATTTCTTCATGCTAAAGAACACAAAGAACCACAATGCTTACACACTATTCTTCAACTCGTAGTCCGGTTCTTTCTATGGGAACCTGGTAGAGACGCTCAGACCATATTACTGAGCATATACGAGAATATATTCACTTTTATCACTTCGTCAGTATACATAGATTGTTATTCAATCACAAGCATTTTTATGAACAATAATTAAAATTAATCATAAATCGTTCGCCTTTAAAGCTTTTTATCTCCAAAATAAAAGTATTCAGGTAACTTTTCACCTATTTTCAATACATTTATACCCAGTTTCTGATTTCGTGGAATACTAAAAGAGCAACCTTCAACTAGGAAGGTCACTCTATTTCCAAATTGGATTATTCACTCGCTAACATTCTTTGCAATAATGCTTCAATTGCAGGTGGACGATAGCGGTTTTTCACAAAAGCTAGATACACTGTCCTTTCAAGACTCGGGCTATCGAGTTCTCGAATTGCCAAATTTTCCGGCACGACCTTCCCAATGTAATTTCTAGGAATAATAGAGACTCCTATCCCTGCCTCGACTAATGTCAAAATGGTTTCAAATCGATCCGCGTCGTAGCAAATATCCATACTTACGCCCGCTTCTTTAAACGCTTCATTAATGTTCACACGTGTTTGAAAACCTTTACTCGTGATGATAAATGGCTCATCTGCGAGATGTTTCAAATCAACATTATCCCGATCCGCTAGGGGGTGGGCTGCATTCAAGACGAGTACCAATTTTTCTTTATACAAAGGCGTGGTTACAATATCAGGTTCATCGATAAATTCATTCGTCAAACAAATATGTACCGCATAATCGCGTAAAGCCTTCTCGATGTCATTGCGTCCGAGGACTTCTTTGAGAACGACATGCATGTCAGGATATTCCTCCCTATACCACCCCAACACATTAGGAATCCAGTTCTTTACAGATTCAATCATGCCTAGTCTAACTTCTCCGCTACCTGCCACTTTTACTTCATTCACTTCTTTTTCAAAAATATCCATTTCTGACAGAATGTGAAGAGCACGATCGTATAATACCCGACCCGATTCCGTCAAATCCACCCGCTTCGTTGTCCTCTCCAATAACTGAAAACCGATTTGTCCTTCGAGCGTCCGGATCGCTTTACTGAGTGAAGGTTGGGACAAATGTAGCTTCGCGGCAGCTCCTGAAAAACCACCTTCTTTAACGACAGCCACAAAGTAACGAAGCTGTTTGATGTCCATTGTCCTCATCTCCTTCTTTCGATGTATTATAACCTAAAAGCATAAGTAAATGAATTTTAGATATTTGAAATAATAAATGGCAGCTCGTATAATGAAGCGTATTGCACTTAACTTTGAAAGGGTGATCCCTATGATCAACGCAACGAATCCAGACATCTGGAGCGGCCGAATCGACGATGTTACCAAGCGTGCAGCATTTCGTCTTCATCAAGTGATGCAGCTGAACTCTCCGAAAGAAAGCGCTACCAGTCCTACTTGTGCACTGATCGGGTTTTCATCTGACGAAGGAGTTCGACGAAATAACGGCCGTACCGGAGCTGCTGCTGGCCCTGATTCACTTCGCCGTGAACTTGCAAAACTTCCTTGGCGACAACCAGAGTCACATCAAATTGTTGACTTAGGAACCGTTTTTTGCAAAGATGGTAAACTAGAAGACGCACAACGTGAACTCGGTCAAACTGTCCGCCAGTGCTTAGCTGATAACAGAAAGCCTGTCGTTCTTGGGGGCGGCCATGAAACCGCTTTCGGGCATTATTTAGGTGTAAGAAAATTCGTAGGACCTGATGCAAAAGTTGGTGTTATTAACATTGATGCCCATTTCGATTTGCGCAGTTATGACAAACAAACGTCTTCAGGAACAATGTTTAAACAAATGCTCGACACGGATGATACCACCTCTTATTTCGTCTTAGGCATACAAGAGTTCGGTAATACACAGTTATTATTTGACGAAGCGGATCGTCTTGGCGTTCACTATATAACAGAACGGCAATTAGAAGAGACACCTGTTGAACACATCTATACCCAGCTCCATCAATTTATCGCTACACAAGATTATATTATGCTTACGCTTTGTTCAGATGTATTGGACGCTGCTGTAGCACCCGGCGTCAGTGCGCCTTCGCCATTCGGACTTTCTCCGAAGCAAGTACGAGAACTCATTCGTATTGTTGCGTCTGCACAGAAAACGCTTTCATTTGACATCTCAGAAATCAATCCTTCCCTCGATGAGAACGGCCGTACGGTTAAACTCGGTGCTTACTTAACGAATGAAGCGATTGTCTCACTGCTTGGAGGTACACAGAATGACGATTGAATTGAATCAAGTAACAACGCTATTCCTCGCAATGGCGCTGTTTTTACTCGGCACGGCCCTCGTCCGTAATACCAAGATTTTGCAGAAATTTTGTATTCCTGCACCCGTTGTAGGAGGCTTGCTATTCGCCATTCTTGCAACAATTTTAAAAGCAACAGGACTTGTGAGCTTCACTCTCGATACATCGCTTCAAAACTTATTCATGCTCACCTTCTTCGCAACCGTGGGACTTGGCGCAAGCTTTGCACTCATTAAACTTGGTGGTAAATTACTCCTCATCTATTGGGCCGCGTGCGCATTCCTTGCAATCATGCAAAATGTGATTGGTGTGTCCATGTCATACTTGTTCGACATTCATCCTCTAATCGGGATGATGGCAGGAGCTGTTTCCATGGAGGGCGGACATGGTGGTGCTACAGCTTACGGAACGACTGTGGAAGCGATGGGCATCGACTCCGCGTTTTCTATCGGAATTGCAGCTGCAACATTCGGATTGGTTGCAGGTGGATTGGTCGGAGGACCGCTCGTTAAATATTTGATCAAAAAACACGACTTAAAGTCGACTGAAGTAGAAGAATCTTACGAATTTGTTGCAGAAGCACATGACCCTGCCATCAATGTCGACAACTTCACGATGCAAGCGTTCCTCATCGTCGCTTCTATGGCTGGTGGTTCATTGTTAGGTGATGTGTTTACGAAGGTTAGCAGCACCTTTATGGAAAACCCCATCGTCTTACCGAATTACGTAGGTGCGATGTTTGTAGCTGTTGTTATTCGTAACGTTGTCGATCGCATTAACGGTAATATCGTGCACATGCGCAGCATCACCCTCATCGGGGATGTAGCTCTAGGGATCTTCTTATCGATGGCACTTATGAGCATTAAGCTTTGGGAAGTTGCAGGTCTAGCACTTCCACTACTCGTAATCGTCTTTGTACAAGTTGTATTCCTCGTATTATTTGCGATTTTTGTTCTGTTCCGCATCCTTGGCAAAAACTACGATGCCGCAGTAATGTGTGCAGGTTTTGCAGGACACGGACTTGGAGCAACACCAAACGCGATGGCGAATATGGCCGCTGTTACTGCACGTTACGGCCCATCTCGAACAGCGTATTTAATCGTACCAATTGTTGGTGCGTTCCTGATTGACGTCGTATCGATGCCAATCATTATTACAACAATGAATATCTTTAGTTAACATTCGAAACCGGCTCATGGTAGCCGGTTTTTTTGTGCATTCACTATGCAAATCCCTGTTGTTCTTCTATTAACTACGTCATAATAAAGCTATATACTGCATATTCAGGAGGAATTCATCATGACTGACATGTACGAAAAACGGCGCCATGCGCTACGCACTCATCTTCAAGACCAATCACTTACTGCGGTGCTCGTTACGGATCCCGCCAACGTATTCTATTTCACAGGATTCAACTCAGACCCACACGAGCGATTTTTAGGTCTCTTTATAGAAGCAGCTGAAGGGAAAACGATTCTCTTCACTCCTGCACTCGACAAGGATGCCGCTGCAGAAAGCTCCGATATCGAAACAATTGTCTCGATTTCAGATGAACAACTTCCGTTTGACGTCATTCGTTCTACTGTCGGTGACCTTTCAGGAAACGTCGGAATCGAAGCGAAAGCGTTTAGCTATTTCCGTTTTAACGAATTCAGTACTGCATTCCCTGCAGCCAAAGTGGCGGATGTTCAGGCTTTCATCAACAAGCTGCGTAAACGTAAAACACGTGAAGAAATCGCCGCATTGAAGAAACCGATTGAAATTATCGAGCGTGTTCTTGAAGAAGGCATCAAGCTCGTAAAAGTCGGCATGACTGAATCCGAACTGACAGCTGAGCTTGAATACTTAATGCGCAAATTCGGTGCAGATGGTCCCTCTTTCTCATCGATTGTCCTATCCGGTGAAAAAGCGGCATTGCCTCACGGCGAACCTGGCGAGCGCAAACTGCAAGTCGGTGATTATTTACTGATTGACTTCGGAGTGGCAAAAGACGGCTATATGTCTGATACGACACGTACATTCATCATCGGAGAAGCATCCGATCGCCAACGACTCATTTACGATACAGTACTTGCATCGAACCAGGCAGGAATCCATGCTGTCCAGGCTGGAAATCCATTGAAAACATTCGACATCGCTGCACGCAATGTCATTCAAGAAGCTGGCTTCGGTGAGTATTTCAACAATCGTGTCGGCCATGGTCTCGGAATTGAAGTCCACGAAGAACCTTCTATCCACATGAACAACGAGGACATTGCAGAACCCGGACTCGTGTTCACAATCGAGCCAGGCATCTACATTCCAGGTGAAGGCGGCGTCCGCATTGAAGATACTGTCTACATCAACGAAGACGGCGAAGTAGAAGTGCTTTCTACCTTCCCACGCGAGTTGAGAGTTTTAGGGTAATAGAAAATATGAATCGTCGTTTGCATCTTGTCACACACATGATGCAAACGGCTTTTTCGTGCTAATTTCTGCATTTCACAACGAGATAGCCCTTCCCCAAAACGCGCGGAGCGCTACCAATTAATCCCTTCAAGCACTTGAATTGTGTCGCGTTATCGAGAAACTCTGCTAAGTGTCGGAGAAATCAGTTGGGGTGATGGGGAAAGTCTCCCAGTGTAAGAGAAATCGATTGGAGTGTCGGGCAATCCCCGAAAAATGTCGGATAGCGCAGAATGCACGGCTCACAGCGAGATAGCCCTTCCCAAAACGCGCGGAGCGCTACCAAATAGTCCCTCCAAGCACTCGAATTGTGTCTCGTTATCGAGAAACTCCGCTAAGTGTCGGAGAAATCAGATGGGGTGATGGAGAAAGTCTCCCAGTGTCAGAGAAATCGATTGGAGTGTTGGGCAATCACCGATAACTGTCGGAGAACGCAGAATGCACGGCTCGCAGCGAGATAGCCTTTCCCCAAACGCGCGGAGCGCTAACAATTAATCCCTTAATGATGTTGAATTGTGTCTCGTTGCCGATTAATTCTACCGCGTTGCCGATTCTTCGCTTGATAATGCCGATTCACGACACCTTAGTTCCGATTCCTAACGGCAAACTGCTGATAACAGCCTCCATGTTGCCGATTTTCTCTCGCAGCGAACTAGACCTCACCAAACATTCCTGAAAAACGCGATAACTCCACGAAATAGCCATTGAATCGGCGCAAACACTATATCAGGTACGACAAAAAACAAATCTGACAAGCAGCCGCTCTCTTCTTTCTTCTTGTTACGCTTAGCTTTTCTTCCATTCACACGCCGCCACCTCTTTCACACTCAATTCCCAGTATCTTCTACATATCCTCCCTTAATCCTTCCTAGCACATGAAAAGACGCCCCACTGTAGTGGAGCGCCTTCCCTCTTATTTTTTCGTCTTATTTGCAACTTCAATCGCACGGTTCGTTCCTTCAGCCGCTTGTTCCAATGCTTCAGCCGGATCTTTTCCTTGATACATATCTTCAAGTGCCGTCACAATTTGTTGACGTGACTCCGGGAACACGGAAATGAGCGCACCTTGGGTTGCATAGCCTGGGACCGTATCTTGTAACTGATCCACAGTCACTTTATATTGAGGGAACTCAGCCCATTTCTCTTTCACACTTTCTTCTTCATATGCTTTCGGGTTAATCGCAAAGTAGCCAGTATCCAAATGCCACTTTGCCTGAACTTCAGGTGTCGTTAAGTATTGCATGAATTCCCAAGCAGCTTCTTGCTCCTCTTCAGCAATTCCTTTTGACATCCAAAGTGATGCCCCGCCGATTACAACGCCATTGCGCTTCACTTCGTCCGCATGCGGGATATATGCAACACCGACTTCAAATGGCGCAGTGTCGATTGCTCCAGCAACACCTGCGGATGAATCCAAATACATTGCTACTTTTTCTGACGCAAATGCTGCACGGATATCATCCCAATTTGTTCCGAAATTGCCGAACGTTTTCGCTTTGTTCATTGTATCGAGTGTGCGGAATACGAGGCGTCCTTCGTCACTATTAAACGCAGCTTCTGTTGCATCACCTGTGCGCCCATTGTTTTCATTCACATAGTCGCCACCTTGTGTTGCGAGTAATTGCTCGAAGAACCAGCCATACGTCAGCATGGAGAACCCGTACATCTCCCCTTTTGTTAACTTTTCAGCGGAATTGATGACCTCTGCGAATGTTTCAGGAGCTTTTTCAGGATCGAGTCCAGCTTCTTTGAATGCATCTTTGTTATAAATCATAACTGGCGTGGAAGAGTTAAAAGGCATAGAGTACAACTCGTCATCCACTTTGTAGTAGTTCAAGATGTTTTGCTCGAGCTCGTCAGCGTTAAAATCATTTTTATCGATAAACTTCTGGATTGGCTCAATATAGCCGCTGTCGATCATATACTTTGTACCGATTTCAAAAACTTGTGTGATCGCTGGAGCGTCTTTCGTTCCGCCGACACTACGTAGTTTGGTCAGCGACTCTTCATACGTCCCCTGGAATTCAGCTTTCACTTCGTATTTATCTTGAGACTCGTTGAAGTTCGCAACGATTTCATCCAACGACGTTTGCCCGGTTCCGGACATGGCGTGCCAAAACTCGATTGACACTTTTCCGTCTTCTGTCTTCGTAGCTTCACCTTTCGTGCCTTCTTCCTTAGTCCCTTCATCGTTCGTGCTGGAGTCACTATTCGTACACGCTGCAAGGACTGCCAGACTGAGTACCGTTAAAAATAATAGCATGAGCTTCACAGTTTTTCTCATCTTCCTCTACACCCCATCTCTCAAAGTTTTCATTCTATTATTATATGGGCTAATGAACGGTGTTGATTTACGCTTCAGACGGACGCTTTCCGCGGGCTCGATCTCAGCCTCCTCGGCGCTACGCTTCTGCGGGGTCTTCGATCTTCGCTGATTCCGCAGGAGTCGCCGTCTTCCGCTCCAATCAACGGAGAATATTTGAAGTTAAAAATTCATTTATACACCATCACTTCAAAGCCCCCTGCGACAAGCCTTTCTGAAGTTGCTTCTGTCCGATGAACAATAGCAGTAACGTCGGAATGATGACGACGATGACACCAGCCATGACCACCCCCCAATCGGTTGACATCTCTTGAGACTGCAACTGCTTTAATCCGATTTGAACTGTCCTCACCGAACTATTCGTCGTGATCAGCAATGGCCACAAGTACATATTCCATGTCGTGAGGAATCCATATGCCCCAAGCGTGACAAGGCTTGTTTTGGAAACCGGCAAAATCACTTTCCAAAAGAACGCAAAGCGACTGAGTCCAGCAATTTGGGAAGCTTCCTGCAACTCTTTCGGAATCGTTTTGAAATGTTGGCGCAACAAGAACGTTCCAAATGCGAGTGCGAAAAATGGCAACGACATTCCTTGATACGTATTCAGCCAGTCAAGCTTTTGAATCGTAAAGAAGTTCGGGATCATCGTCGCTTCCCACGGAATCATCATCGTGGAGATGAATAAGAAGAACACGAATTCTCTTCCTTTAAATGGAATGAAAACAAATGCATAGGCGGCCAAACTGCAAACTGCGAGCTGCCCAATCATGACAGTTAGTGAAACAATGAAACTATTCAACAAGTATTTAAGTAACGGAAGCCTGTCAAACACCTTCGCATAGTTATCGAACTTAAAGGCTTCTGGGAAAAATCGACCTTGCAGAATTTCCGGTCCACTCATAAACGAAATCATAAAAGCATACAACACAGGGAAGAACACTAGAAAAGATGTGACAGTCAATAGAAAGTAAATCCAAACTTTCTTAAGCGTCGAGTCTCTCACTGATAATGCACCTTCCTTTCGAGAAGCTTAAATTGAAGGAGGGTGACCACCAGAATGATGACGAAAAGAATAACCGCCTGCGCACTTGCCGTTCCAAATTGATAATTGATGAATGCTTCCCGATAAATCGAGTACACAATTAAATTTGTTGACTGAGAAGGTCCTCCTTTGGTCAAAATATCAATCTGGCCAAAAGTTTGAAATGCATTAATTAGCGAAATGGTGATGATGAAAAATAACGTAGGTGAGAGCATAGGTATTGTAATGCGCCGGAGTCTGTAAAAATACCCAGCCCCATCAATGCGGGAGCTCTCGTACAGATGCTCGTCAATGTTCTGTAATCCACCGAGAAGAATGAGAAACGAGAACCCTGTATTCATCCAAATCGTTGAAATCGCAATCGATATAAGCGCCCATTCTGGATCCAGTAACCACTGGATTTGCGGAAGATCGAGAACAAGCAATATCCGATTGAAAACACCGACACTCGGATGGAACAAAAACAACCAAATGACTGAGGATGCAGCAACGGATATTCCCATTGTTGACGAATACATCGTCCTAAAAAAGCCAATTCCTTTTAGCTTTTCATTTGCAAGTAATGCAAAAAATAATGCGAGAATAATTCCTACAGGTACCGTATACAGGACAAATAACCCAGTTGCCTTCATACTATTCAAAAATGCAGGAGATGTGAGTAAGTAGCTGTAGTTTTCAACCCCCACATTGACCGCTGCATTCCCATTTTGATCGGTCAGAAAAAAACTTAAGTAAATCGTCCGGATCATCGGATAAAAGAGGAAGACCGCAAATAAAATGATAGACGGCAATAGATATAAAAATCCAACACGTAAGTTTGCAGAACGTTTCCAGACACCAGGAGCACGAACGGTCGTCATAGAATCACCTCTTTCGCAATCGAGAGGTGCTCAAGACCCTCTGGTTTACGAATCAGCTCTCCTGTCTCTTCATCAAATACACAGAAGTATTCAGAACCTAACAAAATCGGAACCTGATCACCAATCGCAATATCCCATTGCCCACTCCATTTCGCCATCCATTCTCGCTGTCCGACTTGGAATGAAAATACGGTTTCATTGCCAAGGATTTCGACATTCGTCACCTCTACCTGAATCCGATTACCACTCTCAGTCCCAGTCACAATTGGCTTTATATGCTCTGGTCGTATCCCTGCAAGCAACGATCTTGCGGAACTCGCGGCGACCTGTTCCTCATTCATCGGAACATGGATTGTATCTTCAATGAAAATACCAGACTTAGTCGGTACCGCCCTGGCAGGACTAATATTCATAGGCGGTGAACCGATAAATGTCGCCACGAACGGATTCGCAGGATAATTATAAATATCGATTGGCTTACCGACTTGCTGGATTTTCCCTTCGTGAAGAATCATAATCCGATCACCCATTGTCATTGCTTCCACTTGGTCGTGGGTTACGTATATCATCGTGATACCAAGCTTACGCTGAATTCTACGAATCTCCGTCCGCATATGAGCACGTAATTTCGCATCCAAGTTGGAAAGCGGCTCATCCATCAAACAGATTGGTGCTTCGCTTACAATCGCACGTGCAAGAGCAACTCGCTGTCTCTGGCCACCTGAAAGTTCACGCGGCTTACGTTTCAAATAATCTGTTAACCCAAGCATTGCCGCCACTTCGTTTGCTCTTTCTGTTTGTACGGCTTTTTTCACCTTCTTCACATCGAGTCCAAACGTTATATTCTGTTGCACTGTCAGATGTGGATACAAAGCATAATTTTGAAACACCATCGATAGATCACGCTTGTCCGGAGACAAATGATTTGCACGTTTCCCGCCGATTTCAATTATCCCACCAGTAATCTCTTCCAGTCCCGCTATCATCCGCAGCATCGTGCTCTTGCCACACCCAGAAGGACCGACTAAGACAAAAAACTCTCCGGGTTCGATCGTTACGTCGATATTCGAAATCACATCGACTTGTTTGTCATAAGACTTTGACACGTCAATCAGTTCGACTTTCTTCATCCAATCCATCCTTTCGGGTAGTCAACTTCCTTTTGACCTGTCGCTCTTATCAAGGTCATGGTATCATTTCCAGTAACAAGTTTTCGTACTATTTACATAAGTTAACATCATCTTTACACGAGGTTTACATTTCAAAAGGATCGGAGGTCACTCTCTTGAAGCTACTAAAGGTTGGCACTATTCTCCTTCTTTTCCTTTCCGGCTGCTCTCCCACTTACCAACAACCTGTTTCTTTACCGTCAGAACCGTTTCTTGTAATTGCGCACCGCGGAGCCTCTGCCTATGCGCCTGCTCACACATTTCCTTCGTATGAGCTTGCGATTGAAATGGGCGCACATTATATTGAACTCGATCTCCATCGGACAAAAGACGGTAAACTTGTGGTCCTTCACAACGATTCAATTGAATTGAATGGCAGTGAATTGGAGATTGATGAGATCACCACCGATACGTTAAGCGCTTTCAAACCTGCAGATGAATTCAATCGACCAGATAACGAATTCGCATCTCTTAGATTTTCGAGTCTGCGAGTACCTTCTCTTGAGCAAGTACTGCGTGAATTCGGAGACCAAACCAATTACTACATTGAAATCAAGTCTCCCGATCGTTATCCAGGTATCGAACAGCAACTATTGGAACAGTTGGACGGTCATCACCTGTTAGACCGAGAGGATCCACTTCCAAAAGTTATCATCCAATCTTTCAGCAGTGATAGCTTAAAAAAAGTACATGAATTGAGTCCCACCACTCCACTAATCCAACTCTATTCATTTAAGAAAAAAGCAAATTTATCTGCTTCAAAACTGAAACAAGTCTCGCGATATGCCTCGGGTATAGGAGTAAACGCAGACGCCGTTACAGAACAGCTTGTAGAAACCGTGCATCAGTCAGGGTTAGCCATACACCCTTTTACAGTCAATCAATCAGAGCAAGCATCCACTCTCATTACACTAGGAGTAAATGGTATTTTCACCGACAAACCGGATCTTATAATCAATCTTTTGCATCAAAATTTTAAATAATATTAAATTTTCAAAATAATTATAGCATACTGTATGCGAACATTCTCTACACTATCCAAAATTGTTAAATATATTGAAGATAGCACTCTCTTTAAATAGGTCTAATAGCTTCAACACATATGCCATTAAACCTATAAAAATCGTCAAAATTTTGTCGATAAATGACGTATATCCTTCAGATGGTTTCTTTACCATTTACTTCTATTTATCATACATTACTTAGGATGGCGATCTACTATGGAGCGAGCAACGCAAAAATACAAATATAAGCGACTTTTTTTAATCATTACTTTCGTAGTTCTTCTTCCTGTTATTGTCGAGGAATCGATTATTCGGATTTTTCACTTAGAGTTCGAAAACAAAATTTTGTATAACCTTTTGGGAACCGGAATTATGCTCTTCTTTTCCACACCGATTTTCATATACTTGTTCCGGAAAACGGATGCAACTGCTTTCATTCTACAAAACCAACTTGTAGCGAATAAAGAAATTCAGCAGAAACTGACGTTAACCAACATCGAATTGGACTACAATGCCAATCATGACTTTCTAACAGGTCTTCAAAATCGTTATAGATTATTTCGCGTACTCGACAAAATGACAGCAGAGCGCTCTGAGCTCGCTATCCTTTTTATAGATCTTGATCGTTTCAAGTCGATTAATGATACAATGGGGCATTTATCAGGCGACAAGTTCATTAAACTGGTTAGTATGCGATTGAGGCAAGCGATTCCAATGGGAGCTCAAGTTTTTCGCCACGGAGGCGATGAATTCGTTATTTTGTCTGAACTGCCAAACTCACGAGCGGTTGAAATTGCCGAACATATACTAGATGCATTCAAGGAACCATTTGAAGTCAACAACACGTTACTTTATACGTCTGCAAGTATCGGTATTAGCCATCTTCCCGAGCACGGTTCAGATTCCGTGACACTATTAAAAAATGCCGATCGGGCAATGTATCGCGCCAAAGAGCTTGGCGGAAACACATATAAAGTATTTTCCCAATCTGCGGAAAATGATGATCAGAAGCAACTGATGCTTGAAAATGATCTCCGGAATGCATTGGAAACCGATCAGTTACTCATCCATTATCAACCTGTCATCAATCTTGCGACAGGACGTCTTAAAAGCTTTGAGGCACTTGTACGATGGAAGCACCCCGAATTAGGACTCGTGCCACCTGGAGAGTTCATACCCGTTGCGGAACGGTCAGGCTTGATCAACGATATTGGTACATGGGTATTGGAATCAGCATGCCGACAAGTGAAAGAATGGCACAGTGCCAACGATAACTTAGGTCTTGCAGTGAACGTTTCTATACGGCAGTTCAGGGATCCAAAATTTCCAAGCTTCGTGAAGGACGTACTGGAAATCACTCAATTCCCTGCTCATCTGCTTATACTAGAAATTACAGAATCCATGATGTTGAATGATACAGAGTCGGTCCGGGTCATCGAGGAAATTCGTACGCTTGGCATAAAATTAGCAATTGACGACTTCGGAACCGGCTATTCGTCCTTGAGTAAGCTTGGATTTTTACCAATCGACTATTTGAAGATTGACCGGTCATTTACGATGGAGATGCTGACCCATGCACCAATGCAGTCCATTGTACAGACGATTATCGATATGGGACGTAATCTCGATATGGAACTCATTGCTGAAGGAATTGAGGAAGTTGACCAATCGACACTTCTCGCACAGTGCGGATGTCAATTCGGTCAAGGCTACTTGTTCAGTAAGCCACTTCCCGCTGAAGAAATTGAGATTACGTATTGTCTTTCTACTTTAATGAAAGTGAAATGACTCCATTCAAGGGGCTGACACGCTCGTCTCCGCGGGCAATCCGATCGTTCCCTCGGGCAACCCAATCGTTTCCTCGGACAACCCGATCGTTTCCTCGGGCAACCCGATCGTTTCCGCGGACAACCCGATCGTTTCCGCGGACAACCCGATCGTTTCCGCGGACAACCCGATCGTTTCTCCGGACAACCCGATCGTTTCCGCAGACAACCCGATCGTTTCTGATAAAAAAGCTGCTATGACGTCTCTGTACAGAGACGTCATAGCAGCTTTTTGATTTCTTGTAGATAGGTGCAAAAAATCCCCACATCTAAAAATTAGAAGTGGGGATAGATTGGATTGATCAGTTCCAATGACCTTGGTCGACAAGTTTCTTTTTACTTACGAAGGCAAAAAGAATTGCGAGGATGTTAATGACGAACATTACAGCGATAATCCAAAGAACGATTGTGTACGTACCTGTAAAATCAAATACATATCCGTATGCAGGCAACGCAATGATGGATGCAACTGCAAGACCTAATGATGCAGTTGCATAAATTTGGCTATAGTCTTTACTTCCAAAGAGCGTTGAAGCAAGCGTTGGTGCAAGTGTCCCAATGGATGCACTGGTAAAACCAAAAATTCCTGCAGCAATTGTAACAATCACTCCATTTTCAGCAAAGAATAAAAACATTGCAATCGCCACAATCCCTAGAATCATTGCAAGCAATGCCGTGTTTTTAGAGCCTAATTTATCACTTAGTACTCCAAGCGCGAGTGCTCCTACCAACACTCCTATCATAGAAACCCCCATCACTGTTCCTGAAAATCCAACAGAATAACCTTTGTTCCCAAGAAACGTCGGGATGTGAATGGAGAAACTCGCAATTGCCGTAATTAAGAAGAAAAATACGGCTAGTGAATAGAATGCGCCGGACTTGCGCGCAATTGCAAAAGAAATTCCTTTGTCAGTTGTGTCTTCAGCAGTTTCTCCACCGTTAGAAGTAACCGCTGCACCATAAGGCAACAAGCCTTTGTCTTTTGGTGATTTACGGATGAGTAGCAGAATAACCGGTATGACAATAATCATTACTGCGACACCGACAATAATATAAGTCTGGCTCCAGCCTTGACTCGCAATAAGATTTCCAACTACTGGTTGAGCAATCGCACCGATTGCACCTCCAGCAGCACCCATGATCCCCAGCGCCAGACCATTACTTTTCTTAAACCATTGATTGATTAAGACTGGTCCTGCAATAACAGTAATGAACACGCCACCCACTGCCAACGGAATCGAGAAGAGGTACCAACCCCATACCGCTTTCATGAAGCCGAATGCTGCAAATGCTCCAGCTTGCAAAATAATTGCACCAATAAGAAGTGCTTTAATATCATACTTGGCCATCATCTTTCCGCCGATTGGCAAGAAAATTAATGTAACAATAGCTGAAATACTTAAGTACAACGTTAAGTTCCCAATTCCAACTCCTAAATCCTTGGCAACTGGGGTAATAAATAGACCAGCTGTATTATTGAGCGCTCCTTTTCCTAGCCCAACCATTAAACATAGCCCAACTAGAACCAACCAGGCGTAATGAATTTTACTTTTTGTCTTTTCCATATTAGTCCCACCTTATTCTTTTTTGTATTGCACGTAACTCAGATAATCCACGACATGTCCAACCGTCATAGTATACCACTTTTCATCAGTATTTTGACGTCAAAACAAATAAAAAAACTTTTTCCGGAAATCTGAAAAAAGTTTTAAGTTATTTTTAATATAATTTACTTTCAAGTAAAAATCTATTTCTGTTCGGATTAAATATAAAAATTACTATTCTCAAATATCATTTTCGAGCTCATAATAATAAGGCATCGCAGACAATGCGCCAGTTTTTGTCACACATAGCGCTCCCATCTGATTTCCGAAACGAACCACTTCTTTCCACTCCGAGGAATTTGCTGGGTATCCATGTAGATGAATTTGACGTAATACCCCAGCCATGAATGCATCCCCGGCTCCAGTTGTATCAACTGCTACCGCTTTGACGGAAGGAATGTGAAACTGTTCACCATGAATAATAGCAATCGTGCCTAAGTCACCTCGCGTAATTAAGATTACAGGAATCCCATACGTTTCAAGTTCGGATACCCCTTCCTCCAACGTCTCCGTATTCGTCATGAATGTCAGCTCTTCTTCCGTTAGTTTGACAAGATCTGCATTCGTCAAAAAAGAGGTTGTTGTTTCACGACAGATTTCTTCACTTTCCCATCGTAAAGGGCGAATATTTGCATCAAACGAGACTAGTGTATCCTTTTGTTTCGCAAGCAGAACTGCTCTTCGAGTCGTTTCTAGAGCTGTCGGATGAAACATAGTGCCTGAGCAAATGTGTAAAATCGAAGCTTGCTGAAATGTTTCTTCCTTCAAATCTTGTGCAGTTACTTGAATATCCGGTGTTTCGTTTTGGTAATTTGAAAAAACGCGATCATGCTCTGGTGTTAGATGTACGTATACACCATTCACACGTTTTGCGGGTTCAAGGATAGCGGCTGTCAAGTCAACCCCTTCTTTCGCAAGCTCCATGCGCACAAATTCAGATGTTTCGTCGTCCCCAGTTACCGTGATGAAGGATACTGGTGCGCCTAGTCGAGCGATGCCAGCTGCAACATTGACTGTCGCTCCGCCTAAAAAAGTAGTAAATGATGAATTTCTTTCGTCTTCTGCAATGTAATCGACGAATACATCGCCATAGATCAGTACGTGTTTCTTCATTATGTATGGTGTACTCCATTTCCGAGTTTTTATACAGTTTATCATGGAAGTTCTTCATATAGAAGTGGGCATTTCGTAATCACATCTATACACCAACCTGATCAATTTTTCGTTTAAAACGGCAAAAAACTGCCTTGTCCGAAGACCAAGGCAGCTGTCCATCCATTTATTGACGCTCTAACAAGAGTTCAGACTGTGCTTTGTGTTTCGTATAAAGCGGATTATCTGGCTGTAGCTCGATTGCATGTTCAATCGCTGTAATTGCATCTTGGTGGCGATTAAGTGAGCGTAAGCTGTTCGCTTTATGGAACCAGAAATCATAACGTGCCGGATGCCGTTCGACGAGTTCTTCCATCACTTCAACCGCCTCTTCATGACGTCCGAGTTCGCGTAAATAGTTCGATTTATGATAAAGATAAAATACGTTTTCAAAAGAGAGCGCCGCGCCTTTATCAAACTCAACAAGCGCATCTTCTGGTTGGTTCATCAATCGGTAACAATAAGCTGTGTAGAAATAGAACTCCAAAGCATCTGGAGCAACCACTAACGCCCGACTATATTGTTCTAAAGCTTCTTCAAAACGGTCTTGGGCAGCTAGATAAAACCCTGCATAAAATAACAGATCCAAGTTATCACCATCAGACTCAAGTGCTGCTTGTATAGTTTGTGAAGCCGCTGTCCAATTGTTTTCTGCCGCATATGACTTCGCTTCAAGAACTGCTGGATGCTGTGGATCTTCGAGCGTATCTGTCAGTATTTCAAGTACCCGCTCCTGCTTTTGTTCATCCGCGTAATACACCGCTGATTTCCCATCGAAATCTTGCAGATGAACAGATGCTCCTGCTTTATGCAATGTTTGAATGACATCTGCGTACAGCCTTCCGCCATCTCCTAAAATCACTGCTTCCAGCAACGCGGACCATCCAAGGTGGTTCACATGGTCGACTGGAACACCTACTGCCAGACACGCTTCAACAGTGTGCAAATACCCTTTTTCTGCGGCTGGTAACAAAGCAGTCCCACCGAAGCGATTCACACTCGTTACGTCCGCTCCTGAAGTAGCCATCAATCGTAACGAAGCAGTAAACCCATTTGCTCCTGCGCAAATGAACGGCGTCAATTCTGTGATATCTCGATGATTTGGATCACTCCCCGCTATTAGCAACTGGGCAACTGCATCCGTGTCATTATTTTGAACGGCAAGCATTAACGCTGTCCGACCCATGTCATCAGTCACTTCAACATTTGCTTTTTGTTCAAGCAAATGTGAAATACGGGGATGGTCTCCCTGGTGTACAGCTTCTAACAACTCGGTGTCCCATTTGTTTCCTTCCATGTCCTATCTCCTTTTTACTATCAAATTTCTACTGGTTTAAGTGTACTCGATATTGAAGTTTTTTTCCTCACAAAGAACTGTATACTGGTATTATATGGTGAAATGAATTTACTCGTATTATTACATGTTGCATGATTCGTTGACTCCCAGCGCACCAAAACCTTCGCTAATTTATAAAACACCTACTTGGTCAAAGGAACCTCCCTTTGTATGTTGGACAATTCATTCATGCTATACTTTTTTCAAAGAAAGGATGATTTTATGAACAACCAGCAGGCTCTACAGAAAACCTTTGAACATGCCCGTACTTACTTTCCAAGTCTAGGAAACTCCTATAAAGGCCGTCCTGTCCTGTTTTTCGACAATTCAGCAGGCGCCCAAGTGTCGCAATTCGTCATCGACCGCGTTATGGACTATTACATTCATCGCAATGC
This sequence comes from Sporosarcina sp. SAFN-010, assembly GCF_059415065.1. NCBI lineage: Bacteria > Bacillati > Bacillota > Bacilli > Caryophanales > Caryophanaceae > Sporosarcina > Sporosarcina sp. SAFN-010. The sequence continues at coordinate 614,483 of NZ_JBPFDS010000001.1, forward strand.
ACAAAAAGGAACGATTTTTGCGCGTACCGTACAGATGCAGCAAACGATTGTCGAAGCTCGTCAACTGGCTGCAGATTTGATCGGCGCGACGGATCATACAGAAATCGCCTTCGGGCAAAACGCGACAAACTTCTTCCATTTGTTTGCTCATCACTTAGGCAGAGACTTGCATGAGGGCGATCATATCGTCATTACAGAAGCGGATCACCATGCAAATGTGAACCCGTGGATGGAGCTAGCAGAACGTGGCATTCACGTACACTTATGGCATGTGGATGAACAAGGGAATCTGGACTTTGATCACTATAAGGAATTACTTGCGTTGAAACCGAAAATCATAGCGGCTGGATGGGCGTCAAATGCGACTGGAACTATCCACGACATGAAGCGTATTACAGAAATGGCCCACGAAGCAGGTGCACTTGTCGTAGCGGACGGCGTTCAAGCTGCAAGTCACCTCACGATGGATGTAAACGCGGCAGGCGTCGATTTCGCAGCGTTTTCAACGTATAAAATCTTCGGTCCCCATATGGGATTCGGGTATGTAAATCGGGATCGACTCGAGCGGTTAGAGGGTTGGTGTATTCAGAAAGAATTGGAGAAAGACTCGTATTTCTTTGAGGTAGGATCGCAGAACCATGAAGGCATCGAAGGATTTATCGGTTCCATGGAATACTTAACACAGTTGACGAAAGATGCTGAAGGCAACGGGCTGACATTGGACGGAACGCCACTTGCGAATTCATGTTCAACACGTAAGGAAATTGCAGGTGCTATGCATTTCGCTCATTTGTACGAGCAGCAACTCACGGATCACTTCCTCGCTAAACTTGCAGAAGTGGAGGGTGTTGTCTTATACGGAAAAACTGCTGAACAGTCTGATGAACGACTGCCTGTGTTCTCGTTCAATATTGCGGGAATTGAAACGGACACACTTGGTTGCGCATTGAATGATGCAGGTATCGAAGCACGGACGGGGAACTATTTAGCCATTAATCTCATGAAACGTTTGGCAGTCCCATTTGGTGGAAATGCTCTTCGTATCAGCCTTGTCCATTACAACACAGTCGGGGAAATTGATAGGTTTTTCAATATTTTAGAGAAAGTCCTTAAGGAATTGAATACCTACGTCCATCAATAAGCGGACGAGTAAAATGCCCGTGCCTGTTTTTATAACAGAGGCACGGGCATTTTATGAACGCTTATCTACCACAGCATTTTTTATACTTCTTCCCGCTACCACATGGGCATGGTTCATTGCGTCCAACCTTCACTTCAGTGGAAGCAGCTTGCTCAGTAAGCGGTTTTACATCCGTTCTTTCCAATTCAAACATCTCTTGAGGGGTATGTCCTCTGTTTTCAATAAGACGAACTGCATTGGAGACATTGATGGCAACAGGGACAATCTTTTTCACCTGTTCTTCCGGTAACGGACCTGCTTGCGCCATCAGCCTGCCGATAACTTCCATGAAGTTCGCATGCCACATAGACAATCCGACCATGAACGTATGAAGCATCCGGTCAATCTGGATTTGCGGAATGTTCTCCTTCTGGAATAGTTTCTCAAGATGGTGTAATTCCGGAGTCTGATCGAAATAGCTAGGATCTGCATAACGAAGCAACTGTTCTTTTGCCGGCTGATAATACGGTTTCTCGATTGTTTCCCTTACAAATTGTTCTGGGACGATACCGACAAGTTTCGGACCTAGGAAAACCGTATCTTTATAGAGAATATCTTCTTTTTGCAAGCTTGTTTCCAACTCACTTGAAGCAAGGAGTTCCTGCAAGTTTCCAACAGTGATCTTATGGTCATTTTGTAGATTGTACAACGTGACCACTTGCTCAAACTGCACCATGCCATATAACCGGGTCATCGCTTTGATGTACTGTCCCACTTCTTGCTGCTCTGTAGTTAGTTCATGTTTTGCCGACTTCTTCGGAACTGATTTCTCAGGTTTCGCAACTACTTGCTCCTCCGAAAGTTCTGATTCGCGGTACGGATCACTAATGATCGCGTAATTTTGATGGTTAATACAATCCCATTCCGTCTTTTTATATTTAACAAATTTTAATGATTGATTAATCCTGTCTTTATCGTAAGGTTCATATCTCGCATTGGAAACCCATTGTTTCATATGATCGTGTTCAGGATGTGCCGGATCTTCCATGATTGCCAAGAATGATTCATATCCTGGAGGTCCACCGACATCTTCAGGTGGTGCTGTTCCTTCTCCATCCAACAGCGTCGGAAAACCGAAGTGATAATCTTCTACAACTTCTTCTAGCTCAATCGAAAAGCGCCAGTCATCACCAAAGTCGTACGTATACATTAATTGCTTGTGCTCTTCTAAGTATTTATCGATTTTGACTCGAGTCGGCAGTTTTGGAGTAAGCCTCTTGGAGCCTTTAAGTTCCTCTCGTTGAACAGGATTGTCTGTGATGCACAAGCCATCCACTTCAACTTCAAAAAAGTGATACGGTTGATCTGTAAAGTAACTTTCAAAATTCGTCATTTGCTGAATCATCTCATGGAGACGATTAAACGTTGCGCCTGCAGGCATAATCACTCTTCGCCTTACTGCTGGTTCTACGTGAACCATTGTTATGTTTACTATATAAGACTTCATAGAGTCACCTCATCTAATACTGTTATTAGTTTGCTAGTGAGATTAAGTGTATCATAATTCGCTGACGCATTGCGGTTGTAGGGGTCGAGAATCGATATTAGTTAAAAATTACCAACAAGCATCGTATGCTCTATGATATTTTTCTAAAAATTCATTGACTTCAAAACGTTTCTCCTTTATGATAAATGTAACTTTCAGAAAGCAGGTGATTACTATGGCAAACTTCAACTTGACAATTGCAAATTGGATCGGACCCATACTTTCACCTGCCATGCCTTAAGTATAGGCATGTTTCTTCTGGTATGCGCGTGAAAGCATGGAGTCCGATCCACGGACTCCATGCTTTTTTATATGCCCACATTTAGGAGGAATTCACTTGAACACACTACAAAATTACGGTTGGAACGAACTTCATCAAACACATTGGAAGGAACAACAGCAAGACTTTAAAGCAAGCGACTGCACGATTGGACGCGTGACTTTAGAACACAAGCATATGTATCGAGTTGTTACTGAACAAGGCGAGTGGCTCGCTGTTTGCTCCGGATCTCTACTTCATCATGCAATCGACCGGCGGGATTACCCCGCTGTTGGAGACTGGGTCGCGATAGAGCATATGCCTGGTGAAGAGCGTGGCATCATTCATTCAATTCTCCCGAGAACTTCTGTTTTTTCACGGAAAACTGCGGGGGACTCCATGACTGAGCAACTGATTGCGGTCAACGTCGACATCGTCTTTCTCGTCACTTCCATGAACGATGATTTCAACATACGAAGATTGGAAAGGTACTTAGTCGCGGCCTATGACTCGGGCGCTACACCTGTAATCGTGTTAACAAAAGCCGATCTTTGTGATGAACCACAAGATTTTATCGACCAAGCACGCGACATCGCATTCGGTACGGAAGTATTCGCTGTCAGTAGTAAAACTGGCGACGGAATCGATCAGGTCATCGCTTTGCTTAAAGACGGTAAAACCGCTGCACTATTAGGCTCGTCAGGTGTCGGGAAGTCTTCGTTAGTCAATGCAATCTGTGGAGACCAAACGATGACCGTCCAAACGATCCGTGAAGACGATGCGAAAGGCCGTCATACAACGACACATCGAGAACTTATTGCGTTGCCTGCTGGAGGTGTATTAATCGATACACCTGGAATGCGGGAATTCCAGTTATGGAACGATAGCGAAAGCGTCGAAGGTAGTTTTTCAGATATTGAAGCACTCTCAGAGTCATGCAAGTTCAATGATTGTAGCCATAAAACTGAGCCTGGATGTGCCATTCAACAAGCCTTAGTAGACGGCTCTCTCGCTGAAGACCGTTTCGCGAGCTATCTCAAATTGCAACGGGAGATCGCATATTTGGATAGAAAAACGGATGCCCAAGCACAAGTTGCTGAAAGAAAACGTTGGAAGGCACTTACAAAATCTCAACGGAAATGATGTTAGGACAATAAAAAACGAAAGCGGCAATAGAGGTGGCTACTTTCGTTTATCTTCATTTTAAAATGGCTTTCACGATTAGTTGGACGATCAATCCAACAATTACTACTCGCAACAGAATTTTAACGTACTTCGGGTTCAACTTCTCTGCAATTCGTACACCAATTTGAGCACCGGACAGGGATCCCAGTACAAGAGCTATCGCGAGTGGCCAAATGATTTTCCCCATCACGATAAAACTAATGGCGGCACCTAACCCGCTTGAAAATGAAGCGAGTCTCACAAATCCAATCGATCGCATGTAAGAAATTCGCAACTGATTGAACAAATAAAGGAGCAGTGTTCCTTGACCTGGACCGAACAACCCGTCATATAGTCCGATTCCGATAAGTCCTGCCACACCCGTTTTCGAGGGTTGTAGAGTAGCTTCTCCTGCAAAATCCGCTTTAGAAAGAAATGATGTAAAAAAGGCTCCAATCAGCAACACGATTGCGAGTTTGTAAAGAGTAGCTTCTGCAATATGGGTCGCGGTTAGACCGCCTAACGTGCCTGCTGTAAGTGAAATCGGAAGAATCCACCACGACTCACGGAGAGTTATCTGCTTTTTCAATAGAACGGTAAGGAATGTAGTTAAGGAACTGAACGTTGTGGAAATCTTATTTGCCCCGATTACAGAATGGATCGGAATTCCCATCAACAGCATCGCGGGCATCGAAATGAGCCCACCTCCGCCAGCAAGAGTTCCAAGCATCATTGCAATAAGACCTGTGAAAAAGAGTAATATGTAATCCATTTTCACCCGCCTCCTTGTCTGTTGTAGTATACCCCTCTGCAACAGATAAGGTAATTCGATAGTTTAGATGGAATAACATAAGCCTCTCTTATAACATGTTTACTTCATGATTGCTCTCAAGATTCAGAAGAAGATTTCACAGTGTCGGCTTGCTTCTTTTTCTTTTTCCATTTGGGATACGATTTACTGACGAACGGGATTTCATCGCACCCTTGAGCTTTGTTTGTATAGACAGCCATCACGAATAGCACATTTGCCATCAGTTGGGCGAAATCGAATAGTATTTCAGGTACTTCACGTTCTAGAGATACTTTGTGAAGAGCGCGGACGGATTTCTTAGCTTCACTTCGACATACGTGAAGGACAGTAGCTGCATGGGTACCTTGCGGGAGCACGAATTGTTCGATCAATTCACCAAGCTCTTCGACATACTCATCATATATGTCACTTAGACGCTGTAAGTCTTCTGGGGAGATGGCTAGTTTCCCTCTAACAGACCCATTTAAATGATACGCGAGTGGTTGTAACCAGCGAAGATCCGTGTGAACTTTCTCTACCTCTTCCGTCAGGGATAACGCTTCTCCGATCCTCGTGGTCAGTGAGTCTGTTCGAATTTCAAAGTCTACCGTAGACACGGATTCTCGCATGAACGGGTAACAAATATAGCGCATATCTTTTTTCATGGTAATTCCTTCTTTCATTATAAAATACTTTTGAATCCATATAGCATAGCAACAAAACTCAACTTTTGGTAGAACATAGAAAGTGAAAACTTAAACGGTTTAAATTTACTCATCATTGGAGGTACGAAATGTTAACAGCAAAGCAAATTAAAGGAATCCAACAGTTACAACAGCAATGCGAGCAGTGCGAAACGATTGAATTGAAATTGAATTGGGAAATGCTTCAGGAAAGAAAAGAAGATTCATTAGATTTCTTTATATGGAATGAAGATGAACTGATTGCTTATTTAGCGCTTTACGGATTCGGTTCCACAGTCGAAGTATGCGGCATGGTGAAACCGGAAGAACGCAGGAATGGACATTTTTCTAATCTTTGGATCCAGGCACAACAAGTAATTGTAGATAAAGGATTCCAGAAAGTGCTATTTAATGCACCAGGAACCTCTGAATCCGCCAAAGGATGGATGTCAGACCAGCCATGCGACTATTCGTTTTCAGAGTTCCATATGCACTGGCATCAGAAGGAGCTTGCAGAAACTGAGAACATCGTATTGCGGGAGGCTACACCAGAAGACAAAGCGTTTGAAACTGCATTGGATGCGGATGCCTTTTTCTTTTCATTAGAAGACGCAGAATCCTACTATAACGAAAGATTGTCCCGCGAAAGAGAATGTAGATACATTATTGAAGTCGCTGAAACTCCAATTGGCAAGATCCGGGTCATGCGGAATCTGGACGAATCCTATCTTTCCGGCTTCGCAGTGATATCTGAATGTAGAGGTAAAGGCTATGGAGGTAAGGCGCTGCAATGGATTGTGAAACAGGAACTTCCTACTGGAAACATTATAAAGTTAGACGTAGAAACACAGAATGACAATGCATTGAAGTTATATGAACGGATTGGATTTGTGCAGCAAGAGCGACAGGATTATTATGACGTTCCCCTTGCCTTAGTAACTAAATAGTTAGAAGTGTAACCGAAAAAGCAGAGAGGAAATTTAACAACTTCCTCTCTGCTTTTTTGTGGGATCGATTTCGTTAGTTGCTCCGCCCAATCTTCTCAGCCACCCGTTCCTTGGCAGCTAAAATTGCATCGATCATCATCTGCAACCTGTCTTCCGTAAGATTAAACGTCACACACCCAATACTAATAGCGCCTACAACTTCTCCTGTAACATTACACACCGCCACTCCTATTGACGAAGTACCTTCAGTTCGCTCTCCGTGACTGATTGCATAGCCTTGTTTCTTAATCCCTTGCAACATTTCCTTGAACGCTTCCTGTTCGTGTTCCGGCACAAGTTGCTGAATGATTTTCTCAGATTCTGCAGTCGGCATACACGCCAGCATGATTTTATTAGCCGCTCCTATATTCATAGGAATCCGCAGACCAAGCTTGTCATACATTCTGATTTGGTTATTTTCATTATCGATTCTCTCAATAATAATTGCTTCCAACCCCGTACATTTACTCAAGTAAATACTCTCTTCCACTTCCCTACTAAGTCGATCTAACTCTGGTCGGATGGATGATACATAATCCATCGTATCGTATGCTCGCAGACCATATTCCATCCACACTGGCCCCAATTTATAGAGTTTCGTATCAGAGACCTGTTCAGCTAACCCTTGCTTCACCATCGACTTCAAAATTCGATGGAGCGTACTCAATGCTAGGTCACATTCCTTAGCAAGGTCCGAGATAGAAATTCCAGTAGATGTATTTTCAGATGCTAAAATTTTGGCAAGCTGCATGACTCGATTGATTGTCTGCATAAGTTCACTTCCTAGTTGTGAGTTGATATTAAAATTTATTTTCTAAATACATTGACATTATACCATACTCAGAATATATTAACAGATAAGGTTTCCTTTCAACGGAAACACTTTCCATTAGACGGAAAACAGGAGGCGGAATGATGAGATACTGCAGTTCCATGTACAGTCCACTAAAGCACGTGATTATGAAACATCCAAAAGATGCATTTAAGTCTCAAGAACATCTATCAGAAAACTGGAAGACGTTCAACTATCTACGAGAACCAAACTTTGACGAAGCACTCAAAGAATTTTCAGAATTGACAAATATAATAGAACAACAAGGTACTCGAATTGACTACCTTCCTTCAAGCGACAAAGTCGGCTTGGATTCAATTTACGCACACGATCCAGTGAAGTTTACTCCAGCTGGGGCACTCATCTTAAAATCCGGTAAAAAACTTCGTCAACCCGAAGCTTCTGTATTTAAAGAGTTTCTAACTGAAAGAGGAATTCCTATTATTGGAGAACTTGTTGGAGACGCTGTTTCGGACGCTGGGGATATCGTATGGCTTGATGACCGAACTTTACTCGTAGGACGAGGCTATCGGACTAATGACGAAGCTATCCGCCAATTGAAAGAAATGACAGCTGATTTGGTTGATGAATTCATCGTCGTCCAGCTCCCACATGACCAAGGCGAGGAAGAATGTCTGCATCTGATGTCATTCCTGAGTGTTGTGGACAAAGATCTAGCTGTGGTGCATTCACCTTTAATGCCCGTTTTCCTCCGTCAGCTGTTACTCCAAAAAGGATTCGAGCTAATCGAAGTACCGAAAAAAGAATATGAAACGTTAGGCTGTAATGTGTTGGCAATCGCTCCTCGTGTTTGTGTGCTGACGAATGAGAACGCTTCCACTATTCAGCAATTGAAAGATGCCGGTGCAACTGTACACGTTTATAAAGGACAAGAAATTAGTTTACTAGGTACTGGCGGTCCCACTTGTTTGACATGCCCAGTCGTTAGAGGATAAAAAATAATCGTAATTGAAAAGGAGAGAATACAATGTTCACAAATGTAATCGTCAAGAAGCCAGGAAAAAGTTATTTGGAGGGTCTCACTACTTCTGATTTAGGAAAGCCGGATTATGATCTTTTACTAAAACAGCATGATGCATATGTGGAAGCACTCGAGAAATGTGGAGTTGCTGTAACGAAGCTCGAGGAAAGTGAAGAATTTCCGGACTCAACATTTGTGGAAGATGCTGCTGTATTGACACCAAACTTTGCAGTGATTACAAACCCTGGTGCGGAATCCCGAAACGCGGAAACAGTTGAAATCGAAGCTGTCACTAAAAAGTTCTACAAGAAGTTTTATTTTATCCAATCCCCTGGAACGCTTGATGGCGGGGATGTTTTACAGGCAGAAGATCATTTTTACATCGGAATCTCTGAACGTACGAACGAAGAAGGTGCGAAACAGCTTAAGGAAATCCTGGAGTCTGAAGGATACAAAGCGACGATTATTCCTTTGAAAGAGTTCTTCCATTTGAAGACAGGAATCGCTTACTTAGGAAACAACCAATTAGTTGTCGCTGGAGAGTTCGTAGACCATCCTGCATTTGACTCATATGAAAAGATTGTCATTGGAAAAGAAGATGAGTACTCAGCGAACTGTATCCGCATGAACGATTATGTGATCCTTCCAAGCGGCTTCCCGGAAACAAATCGCAAGTTTACCGAGGCTGGCTACCAAACGATTGAATTGGATATGTCTGAAGTTCAAAAACACGATGGCGGCCTTAGCTGTCTATCGCTTCGCTTCTAAAGAGCACAACACGAGATTCGATCGAGAGGAAGGATGAACAATGAAAACCCTGGAAGAACCTCAACTAAATCGTTCCATGAAAAGCCGCCACTTGATGATGCTGTCACTTGGCGGAGTGATTGGAACAGGTTTATTTCTAAACGTGGGTTATACGATCAACCAAGCAGGACCAGGAGGCGCACTTGTCGGTTATCTGATTGGCGGCCTAATCTTGTACATGGTCATGACCTGTCTCGGTGAACTCGCTGTCTATATGCCAGTAACAGGATCCTTCCAAAAATATGCCTCCCGATACATCAGTCCATCTGCCGGGTTTTCACTCGGCTGGATGTACTTTGTCGGGTCTGCCGCAACAGCCGGTGTTGAATTTACAGCTGCAGGAATCTTGATGCAACACTGGTTCCCACATACGCCAATATGGATTTGGTGTGCTGTGTTCATGGTTTTACTGTTCTCACTAAATGCACTTACAACAAAAGGCTTTGCGGAAGCAGAATTTTGGTTTGCAAGTATCAAAGTCGTAGCTGTATTAGCATTTATCGTCATCGGTGGTGCTGCTATCATTGGATGGATTCCCTTGGATGGCATACCAACGCCACACTTAACGAATCTAGCACCTTCAGGATTATTCCCAGCAGGAATTGCGATTGTCTTCATTACGATGATGAATGTCATCTTCTCCTATCAGGGTTCTGAATTAGTCGGGATTGCTGCTGGTGAAACTGAAAACCCTGAGAAGAATATTCCGAAAGCGATTCGGACGATTTTGTTCAGAATCGTCGTGTTCTATATCGCATCGATTGTCGTCTTGTCGGCAATCTTCCCTTCTGCTGAACTCGGGTTGATGCAAAGTCCATTCGTTACATTGATGGAACTTGCCGGAGTACCTTATGCAGCGGGAATTATGAACTTTGTCATTTTGACAGCGATTTTATCTGTCGGGAATTCCTGTTTATACGCTTCGACCCGTTTACTTTGGTCCATGGCGAACGATGGAATGGCCCCTGCACTCTTCGGGCGTTTGACTAAACGACGAGTTCCTTTGAATGCATTGATTTTCACGATGGCATTTTCTCTACTCTCCCTTCTAACAAGTGTTATGGAAGCGGATGCAGTGTTTGTCTTGTTAATGTCTATCGCTGCAATTGCCGTCACGATTTCGTGGATGGGCATTGCAACATCCCAATTACTATTCAGAAAACGCTATTTGAAACAAGGTGGAAAACTGGAAGATCTCCAGTATCGAGTGAAGTTCTATCCATTAGTTCCACTTACTTGTATCTCGTTCTGTTTGATCATCCTTATTTTCCTTGCGTTTGACCCGACACAACGTATTGGGTTGGTATACGGCATCGGATTCTTTGCTGCTTGTATGATTTTCTATAAGGTCAAACTCGAGAAAAAGCACCTCGCAGATGGCACGTTAAATGCCGAACCTGCAGAAGTGAATAACTAACATCATAATTCAGGAGGCTATAGAATGAGCATTTCACAATGGAGTACACCCGCTTCACTGAGAAGTTTACTGAACGAACTCGTAAGCTGGGACAGTCGCACACTGACAGCTGGTGAATGTACGTTTTCTACACGTGTTGCAGAAAAACTGAAGACATTGGCATATTTCACGCACCATCCCGAGCATCTGAAGCTACACGATGCAGGTCTCGGAAGAAATTCCGTGCTCGCACTTTACAAGAATCCTACCGCAACAGATACCATTGTCCTAATCAGTCATTTCGATACCGTTTGGACAGAAGAATATGGTGCATTGGAGCCTCTTGCCTTCCAACCTGAAGAGTTGACGGCTACACTTCATCAACTGGCAGATGAACTTCCTGAAGATGCTCGGAAGGATTTATTATCTGGAGACTACTTATTCGGGCGCGGCACAATGGACATGAAGATGGGCTTAGCCCTTCACATGGCGCTTATTGAAAAGGCGTCTCTTGAACAGTGGCCCATCAATCTAGTATTACTGACCGTTCCTGATGAAGAGGTGAATTCAGCAGGGATGCGTACAGCTGTCGAAGAACTCGTCCGAATGCGTGATGTATATGGTCTCTCCTACAAACTCTTCTTGAACAGTGAGCCAACGTTTTCACAAGAACCGGGAGATCCTAAAGAATATATCTATTCAGGCACTATCGGTAAAATCATGCCCGCCGCCTTGTTTTATGGGAAAGAAACGCATGTTGGTGAGCCTTTGAAAGGATTAACAGCAACGTATATCTCCTCTTTTTTAGCTCAGGAGATGGAATTCAATCCGTTGTTTAAAGAGACGAATTACGGAGAAACAACACCCGTCCCCGTCTCGCTTCAATTGAAGGATTTGAAGACTTCGTATTCGACGCAAACACCATATCGTGCTGCTTCGCTATATAACGTATTTCTAATGGATCGCGACGCTTCAGAAATCATGGAGCTGTTTTCAAATGTCGCTCATCAAGCGATGAGCGCTTGTAATGATTCATATAAAAAGATTTGCGAACGTGAAGGAACGGAGCCAGTCGGTGAAATTCGTGTGATGCGTTATGAGGAATTACTAGAGTATGCACAATCGAAGATCGGTTCAGAGGCTGTTGAGGTGATAATCGGAAAGGCGATTCTGGATCAGGAGCTGGATGATCGGGATAAATGCTTCAAAATTACAGATGCGCTACTCATTGAATGTCAGGAACTAACGCCTGCAACTGTCCTATTGTTTGCACCTCCCTATTACCCAGCTGTGAACACGTCAGAAGATCCTCTGGTGATCAAGTCCATTGACCTCATGAAGAAGACGGCCACGGAGTTAGGGACTCATGTCGATCAAGTCCATTACTTCAATGGGATTTGCGATTTAAGCTATGTCCACTATACGGGGACTGCGACAGGTTGGACTGCTTACGAGCACAACACGCCTGTATGGGGAAAGACCTATAGTATTCCATTTGAAGCAATGACGGAGTTGGATGCACCTGTATTAAATGTAGGACCATTTGGTAAAGATGCCCATCAACGAACAGAGCGACTTCATATTGAGAGCGCGTTTGTGCGCTTGCCTGTGATGCTGGAAGTTTTGGTAAAGAGTATGTGTTCAGAAGTAGCAGAAATGGAACCAGTGATTTCATAATCTAGTGAATTACTTTTTGAAGATAAATTATCAAAAAGTAGAAACCCTGTCTACCCCTCATAGAAGGCTGGGCTAACCTAAATTAATGAGACAATATAAAACACCTTCGAAGTGGTACACTTTTAAAAAGTACTTACATCGGAGG